>CAZOAF010000021.1:0-11130 GCA_964577775.1 uncultured Thermoplasmatales archaeon
TCAAGCAAAAATAGCAAAAATTGGTATTTTCAATCAGTCACATTCCGAAGTACTGTAACTTTTGATTCTCTCAATATTGAATATTGTGGTATTTTCCCGAATAAACATCAACATTTATATACCATGTTCATATTATTTCTCCAGAGGGATGGGACCTATGTACCTTAGGGAAGTACAGCTTGAGAACTTTAAGTCTTTTGGTAGGAAGGTTAAAATACCCTTTCTTCCCGGCTTCACCGCGATAACGGGTCCCAACGGTTCGGGCAAATCAAACATATCCGATGCGATTCTGTTTGTGCTGGGTCCCAAGAGCCCGAAGATGATAAGGGCGGGACGGCTCACCGATTTGATATACGTGGGGAACAGGAATGCGGATTACTGCAAGGTTTCCCTCGTTCTTGAGGATGAGAACGGCGAGGTGGTGCTGACAAGAAAGGTGAAGCGTGCGCCCCTGCCGGACAATCCCGACAACTATTACAGTTACTTTTACATAAACAACAAGCCGTCATCTCTGTCCGATTTTGTCCACATACTTTCATCGTCCAATATCTCCGCCAACAGCATAGTCCAGCAGGGGGATGTCACCGCAATCGTCAAGATGGGGGACGTTCCCAGGCGGAGGATACTCGATGACATTGCGGGAATTTCCGAGTTTGACAGCGATATAGAAAAATCCGAAAGGGAGAAAGGCGAGGTGGAGAAAAACCTCGAATATATCGGCGTAGTGCTGAGGGAGATAAACAGCCAGCTCAGAAAGCTGAAAAGCGAGAGAGACGGCGCAATAGAGTACAAAAAACTTGACGAGGAGCTGAAAAAATCGAAATCCATGCTCTCATACAAGAAGAGGAGGGAAGTCGAGAGAGAGATAAGCGAGGTCGAGAAGCAGATAGATTCCTACCGGAAGGACAGGGAAAATCTGGAAAAGCAGGTCAGAGATCTCCAGGACAAATACAAGAAGAAGCAAATGGAACTCCAGAAAATCGAGGAGAAGATAGCGGGACTGGGAGGGGCGGAGGTGGAGGAGATAAAGGAGAAGACAAACGTCGCCAGGGAAGAGATGATAAAGGCGAAGGAGAAAATGAACTACTTCTCCCAGGAACTGGCGGACGGAAAGGCGGAAAGAAAGGAGATGGTTGCAACCCTTGACAATCTGAAAAAGGAGATAAAGAGTTACGGAAAGAAAATCGAGGAACTCCGCAGGGAACTCGACGTCAAGACAAAGGAGATTAAGGTCAGGGAGAAGGAACTCGAGAAAATCAGGGAGAGCATCACGCACTCCGACAGGAGGGCGATGGATATAACAAGAAACCTCGCCGAGATAAAGAAGCGCTACGAAACCGGGAGAAAGGAACTGCACGAACTCGAGCTGAGCAAGGACCGCCTCTCGCAGCAGGTGGACGCCCTCGACATAACCATATCGGAACTGGAGGAGAACAGAAGCACTTACGAATTCGAGCTGAAGGACATAAAATGGCAGATTGACGAAATCAAAAAGGCCGAAAAAGACAAGATAAAGGGAAAGGAGCGTCTGGAAAGGGAGCTTTTCGATGGCAAGAAGGAGGAGGCGGAGATATCCGAGATGCTCCAGAAACTGGACAGGGAGGTTATACATCTCCAGAGAGAACTTTCCCGCCTGAAGGCAAAGGAGGATGCCGGCAGTTACACAAGGGCAACAAGGGAAATCCTCAAGGCAAGGGACGGGGGGAAGATAAGGGGAATACACGGAAGCATATCCGAACTCGGGGACGTGGACGAGAAATACCGCAGGGCGGTGGGGGTGGCGGCGGGGAGGAGGGCGGAGGCAATCGTTGTTGACGACGACCGCGTCGCCGCGGAATGCATAAAATATCTCAAAAAGAACGATTACGGAAGAACGACCTTCCTGCCGCTCAACAAGATGATAGTGGGAAAACCCAGGGGAAAGGCACTGATGACCGTGAAGGAAAACGGTTCCCTCGGATTTGCCATAGACCTGGTGAAGTTCGACGAGGAGTACCGGCCCGCATTCTGGTACGTATTCGGGGATACCGTTGTCATGGAAAACCTCGAGAGCGCCCGCTCCGTCATGGGCGGCGTGCGACTTGTGACGCTTGGCGGCGAGATAATAGAAGCATCGGGTGCAATGGTCGGGGGGAGCGCACCGAGGAGCGTCTCATTCGGGGATGCTGACAAGAGAAAGGTGGGAGAGATAGGGAGGCGGCTCGCCGAGGTGACAAGCCAGCAGGAGGTGCTGTCGGAGAAACTCATGGAGGTCAGGGAGCGCGTGGCAAGTGCGGAGAAGGAGCTTCGCGAGTTCGGCGGCGAGGTCGATGACAGGATAGGAAGGCTCGATGTCAGGAGAAAGGAATTCGAGGGAAAACTCGAGGTCATAATCAGGGAGCTGGAGAAGAAGAACAGTGAGAGGGAGAGCCTGCGGAATGAGATTGCCCGCATCGAGAGCGAGATAGATTCAAAGACATCACTCATAGGGAAGATGGAGGCGGAGCGGGAGGCGGCGGAGTCGGGATTGAAGAAGATAAGCAAGAAAGAGGTTACAGACAAAATAGAGGAATTGAAGGAGGTTATAGGGCGGCTGAGAGACGAGGAGAGAGACATAACCTCCAACATAAAGACCCTCACGAAGGAGATGGAGATGGTGGAGGAACGGGCGGGGGAGATAGAGAGCAGAATAAACGAGATAGACAGGAAGGAGAGGGAATATTCGTCCAGTATAAAGGAACTTGACAAGCTGTACAGGGAAAACAAGGACAGAATGGAAGCCCTCATGGAAGTCGAGCGAAACATGCTGGGCAAGATGAAGGGGCTTACCGGCGAGAGAGACCGGCTGTACAGGGAGAGCGTAGAGATAGAGAACAAAATCGATTCGCTTTCCACGAAAATGGAGACATCACTCGATTTGATATCAAGGGCGAGGGCACGGTTGCCAACACTGGAGCAGACGCTCGCGGAGATGATGCTCGAGACGGAGGGCATCGAATTCGACGACAAGAAGATTGAATCCGTGGACGAACTCAAGGCAAAGATAAAGGACATGGAATCAAAGATGGAGAAACTTCAGCCCGTGAACATGCTGGCGCTTGAGGAATATGAAAGACAGGAAGAGAGGAGGAAAAAATTCGAGGATGACATTGCCCGGCTGAAGGAGCAGCGCAGAAATCTCATACGTCTGGTGAACGAGATAGAGGGGAAGAAGAAGGACTCCTTTTACGAGGTTTACAACGCAGTGAAGGAGAACTTCGAAAGAATATACACCGAATTGCTGGGCGGAGGTGAGGCAACGCTGGTGCTGGAAAATCAGGAAAATCCGTTCGACGGGGGGCTCATAATAAAGGCCCGCCCGAAAGGAAAGAAGACGATGCGCCTGAACGCCCTCTCCGGCGGGGAGAAGAGCATGGCATCCCTTGCATTCATATTTGCAATCCAGGCATACGACCCGTCCCCGTTCTACATTCTCGACGAGGTTGACATGTTTCTGGACGGAAAGAATGCGGAGAGAGTTGCGGACATGATAAAGGACCGCTCGAGAAGCACGCAGTTCATATCCATATCCCTCCGCAGGGTCACGCTGAACAAGGCAGACCACATCTACGGTGTGACCATGCAGGAAGGCGTATCAACGCTTGTGGGGAATGTGAATCTCGAACAGGTAGAGAAAATCGTTGAGGTAAAATGAAGGAAGAAATAATAAGCCACATATTGATGAAAAAAGATGATGTTGCCCGCAAGGAGAGCATAGAGAAGTACATAGACATGGCAGGCAGCATGAGCAGTTCATATGTGAAGGACCCATTTGACCGTGCAATAGCACTGACCTTCGAGCTTGTCATGGAGGAGCAACTCGACCCGTGGGACATAGACCTTGTCTCCTTCTCCAAGATGTATCTCAAGCGGGTCAAGCATTCCGGGATGATAGACCTCATAACGGCAGGCAGGATAATACTGATGGCGTGGAAGGTTCTCAAGCTGCAGTCGGATCACATGGTGAGCATGCTGGAGGAAAAGGAGGAGAGCGAGGATGACTGGGGGGAAATCCCGGACTGGTACATGGAGGATGACGGCTACCTGTACACGAGGGCGGTGATAGAGAAGGGTCCCCCGCTGGAAGAGAAAATCAGGCGGAAGGGCGAAAGAAAGGTTACTCTCGTGGAACTCATAAATGCCTTCGAGGAGGCAAGAAGCGAGATAAAGGTAAACGAGAAAAGGAGGAAGGCAAGGGGCAAGGAGAGGAAGCGGCTGGCGGAATGGGCGGAGAGGGAAGCGGGAGAAAATGCACATCAGGAGAACATCGAGGAGGAGATAAACATAATACTCGGCAGGCTGAGCAAGCTCAACGGAAGGGCGATGCCCATCGGTGAGATATGCAACGAAAAAGACAAGGAAGAGATGGTGATGACGCTCTCCTCCCTGCTGTTCCTTGCCCGGGAAAACAGAATAACCATGTGGCAGGAGAATTTTCCGTACGGAACGATTTACATAAAGAATGTCCACCACCATGAAAACTGACACATCGAGAATAGTGGAAGCGGCTTTGTTCTCCGCAGGGCGCCCCGTGGCGGTCGAGGAGATATGCGACGCCGTCAATCTTGGGAAGAAAGATGTCATTAAAGCCATAGAATCGCTGATGGATGAGTACAGGGCGAGAGGGGAGAAGGGCGAGACGTCCATCGAGGTTTCCAGGGCAGGGGAGAAATATGCGATGCAGCTCAGAAGCGAGTATGCAAAATACGGGCAGAAACTCTCAGGGATGGAGGTTCCCAAAAAACTTCTGAAAACGGTCGCATTGATTGCCTATTACCAGCCCGTTGCCCAGTCGGAGATAAAGAACATGGTTGGAAGCAAGATATACGACCATGCCAGAGAACTGGAGGAGATGGGATTAGTCAAATCAAAGAAAAAGGGACGCACCAAAATTCTTGAGGTCACGACCTACTTTTACGAATATTTCGGCTTTGACACAACCGACAGAGAAGAGATAAAAAAGAAACTCAGAGATAGAATAAAAAGTCAGAGCTAAAAATAGCCCTGCAAACTGTGTGGGAAAAGCGGGGCGGGTACGATCACCCGAAAAGAGCACCCAGCCCTTCTGCTACCTCTTCTTCGCTTACTTCTTCCTCTTTTTCCTCTGCCTTCTCTTCTTCCTTTTCTTCACCGGCAGGCTTTTCAGCTTCGGTCGCAGCCACAGCAGCAACAGGGGCAACAGCAGCCTTGGATATTGCCTCGTCTATGTCGACATCCTCGAGGGAGGATATCAGCACCTTTATCTTGGCATCGTCAGCTCCTATGCCTGCTGCCTCTATGACCTTCTTCAGATTGTCCTCGGTTATTTCCTTTCCGGCAGAGTGGAGAAGCATTGCTCCATATACATATTCCATCTATTTCACCTTCCTCATCATTCAGCTTCGCTTTTTAATTCTTTTGCAAGAATCGACACTTGCCGATGAGCCTTCTTTATGAA
Source organism: uncultured Thermoplasmatales archaeon (assembly GCA_964577775.1). Taxonomy (GTDB): domain Archaea; phylum Thermoplasmatota; class E2; order UBA202; family DSCA01; genus VBQP01. Next base: position 5,456 of record CAZOAF010000021.1, read on the forward strand.
TTCCTCTATGGTTTCCGGGGTGTATATGCCGGATTCCATAGCAAGATTGAACGAGTTGCGATACGCCCTCTGCAGCATCTGGGGCATTATTCCCTTTGCAGGATAGCCCGTTTCCAGAGCCAGCGCAAGTGCGTTGCGGGCAGCCGTGCGGAAATTGTTCACCATCTCGTCAATGTCAACACCCAGTGTTTCAGGGGTGAACATCAGACCTTCCTCGTAAATCGCCTTTACGTCAAGCCCCACTTCCAGGGGATATATCTCCATGCGTGTGAGCATCTTGGCCGTTTCCACGGGTATGACCTCACCTTTCTTCACCAGGGTGACGGTTTTTTCCACCATAACGCCGCCTTCCCTTATTGCGGCAGGTATTCCCACTTTCTGCAAATCGCTGACTATGGGACCTGGCTTGAACGGGGTCTTTCCCTTATGTATGACAATATCTTCCGTTGCGATTTCCCCGCCCTTTGCAGGTACCTTCATCTTCGCCTTCTCGAGCTGGCGGAAAATCCTGAACGGATTCATGTTGGTTGCCAGTACGGCACTCTCCCCTTCCATGTGTTCCGAGAGTTTCGCTATATCGCCCTCACCCTCGAGAGCGTGCTTTATGAGGCGGTTCTTTGACACTCTGACAACAGCATCGCCTCTGAGTGTCTTCCTCAATTCATGCATCTGTGATGCAGGTATGCCCCTTATCCCGACTATACCCACAACGGGATAAGAAGAAACCAATTCCTTTAAGCCTTCGACTTCCTTTATTTTCCAATCTGCCGGCATCATATCACCCGGACGGGAGAACCCATCGTAGTCTTAACATATGCTGATTTCAAGTTCATCTTTCCCCTTTCCAGCTTCTCCTCGACTGCTTTGAGAACCGCTTCCACGTTCTCCGATATCGCCTCCGCATCCATATTCTCCTTTCCCACCAGACAGTGGAAAGTTGTTTTGTCCTTGGAGCGTATACGCACAGTGTTCCTCAGTTTTTCAACCTCGGCTGCCACATCCGCATTCGGCGGAATCGGCAGGGGCATCTTTCCGCGGGGACCGAAGAACCTACCCAGGGTTTTACCAACCGTGGGCATCAGGGGTGCCTCGGAAATGAAGAAATCGTATGTTTCCGCCACCTTCTTTGCATTCTTGCTGTCCTTTGCAAGCTCTTCCAGGTCCTCGGGCTTGAATACAACGTCTGCCACATCCTTTGCCTTAAGGGCCATCTCTCCGGTTGCGAAAACGCCTATCTTTGCGCTCTCTCCCCTTCCGCTCGGGAGATATACCTCCTCGTCTATGCGGTTTGCGGGATTGCTCATATCCACGTCTTTAAGATTAACCACAAGGTCTACGGACTGTGTGAACTTCCTCTTCGGATTGTGTTCTTCGTCCATTGCCTTCCTAACCGTCTCTACTATCTCTTGAGATGCCATATCAATCGCAATGGAATCGGAATGTCGATGTCTTATATAAAAGTTGTTTTTGGTGGGCATGTCGTATATTCCTATGTTAAAAAAAATTTTAACTCCTTTAAAGCATTATTTAGAAAAACATTATTTATAGACATTCGATGACACCTTTACATATGGGATAAACATGGAAATATCAGTCAGTTCAGTTATCGGAGAATTAAACGGCAGGTTGAAATCATATATGCCCGAAGGACGGGAACTCACGCCGCCGGAGAAAGCACTCTATGAAGCGGAGGGAGTATACACAACAGATGTCAAAGAAGCGGAGCGATACCGCCTTGATGCCATAAGATATGCATTCCGCCATCATTACGAGAATAATAAGATATACCACGAATTCTGCATAGAGCACAATGTGAAACCCGACGACATAAAGAGCGTGGATGATTTTCCCAAGATTCCCCTTCTATCTCACCGGTTTTTCAAGGATTACCCATCGGGCAAGGAATTTGCAATATGGATTGCAAACATAATGACAGGAGATATACCCAAAATAAGGATAGAAGCGAAGAATCCGTCATTCGACGATGTAATCAGAAGTTTCGGCAATTCCGGAATAACGATTGCATACAGCAGCGGCACCACCGGAAAATTCACATTCATCCCCAGGGATGAGAGAACATTCAAGAATGCAGAATACTCAATTGCACGGTCTGCCATAGAGATGCTTCACAGATGGTGGAAATACGATGCAAGTGCATATCTTCTGTTTCCGCATCCGCAGAAAACCAATCTCTATGTCGGGAAGGTCACATCCGTTCTTTTCGATGCGGTTAAGGATGTCAGTGTGGCAATGGACCGTGAAATAACCACCGATTTGATACGCATATCCATGGGCAGAACAAAGGGGCTCAAGGAAAAGATGAAGGGAGGCGCCATAAAACTCGTGTCAAAAAGGATGAACGAAAAGATGGTGAATGACATAATAGACTGGACTGAAAAGATGGAAAAATCCGGCAGGAAGGCATTTTTTGTCGGGGCACCATTCATATTGAACGCGGTCATGGACAAAATGAACAGGGATGGAATCAAATTCGACCTCGGGGAGCAGGGGGCGATTCTCACCGGCGGAGGATGGAAAACGCAGGAACACCAGAGGATGCCCGTAAAGGATTTCAGGGACAAGGCGTACAAGTTCTTCAACATACCGAAAGAACAGTGCATTGATTTGTACGCGATGGTGGAGGGAAACGGATTCATGACACACTGCCCCGAGGGACATTACCTCCACATACCCCACAACTACTATCATCCGATGGTTCTTGACGATAACAACGAACCGGTTGGCTATGGAGAATACGGAAAGTTCGCATTCCTTGATTCTCTTGCAATGAGTTATCCTGGATTTATTTTCACGGGCGACAGGGTGAAACTTCTGGAAAGATGCCCTGCCTGCGGGCGGCCGGGCCCCGTGCTCGAGCCGGAGGTTACAAGAATGGCTGGCGAGGAGGTCAGGGGCTGCGCCGAGGAAATGAGAAAAATGCTCATGAGCGATTTAAACGAGGTGAGTAAGTAAATGTCTGGAAAGTGGAGAGAAATAAGGGAGAAGGGATACATAATCCCGTGGAAGATGTTCAGAATATTTATGAGAACACTTCCTGCAATGCTGAAAGCCCTGATAAAGCATCCGATAATTCTTATCAAGGCGAACAGGGCTGCAAAGAAATACCTGAAAAACATGAAAATGCCGGGACCGCCGTACGAGATTCCGGAATACAGAGAGGGCATGCCGTACAACAAATCGAACGAGCGTTATCTCAGACCTACGCACTTATGTGAGTCAAATGCCCCGGAGATAATAGCACTGGCAAACGAACTCGGCGCATTCAAAAAATCCGACAGGGAATATGCCGAAAGCGTGTTCGAATTCGTGAAGAACAACATAAAACTCTCGTTCGTGGGACTTGACGGAGCTGTTGCGACGTTGAAAAGAGGAAGCGGAACGTGCCTCCACCAGCTTTCCCTTTTCGCCGCCCTGTGCAGGGCCGGCGGCTTATCTGCCAGGTATAGACTCTACAGCCTTGCGCTCGTGGAATCGATGTACGACTCGATGATCGAAGCGTCCCCTGTCGTGAAGGACTGGTACGATGCATTCGGTGCATTCATGCTCCACGGCACAGCAGAAGTTTTGATTGATGGGGAATGGGTCGTGGCAGACCCGACATTTACGCCGGAATACGAGATAGCAATGGGTGTTCCGCTTGCCAAACTTGGCGATGACCCGACAGGGATGTGGAATTATCCTGTGGAGGGGACAATGATGCTGCTGGAAGGATTGCCCTACGGAGCGGGTGCCGTATGGAACTTCCTCGTCAACTGGCTGGCAAATGGCGAGGTGCTCAAGATAAACATGAGTCTGGAGGAAGGACGAAAGGAAGGACGTAAGATGCTTCGGAAGATAGAGGAAGGAGAATACGACGTCACGGTGAGAAGCAGCTACAAGGCAAAGATGCCCAAGGTAACGCTAGAACGCGCCCCCCAGCTCGTATTTGAAGCATAGCACTATTTAAACTAGCATCAGGGAAATCCACGGCCCAAAAAAGCGAAAGTTAAATATATTAAAAAGAACTATACTCTCTGTGGGAAGGATAGGCTGGTAGTTGTTAGAGTGCATCCCATCCCCTCCTAGATGCTCTTTTTGCCTATCCTCCCTTCTTCTCAATAGTTTTAAAAGGTGTTTTCTATTTGGATACGAGAGGTAGTATGAACGAAAATGAGCTTTCAGATGCTATCGCCGAACTCATAAGAATTGCTTCCACGAATCTCCCATCAGATGTTGTAGATGCATTGAGAAAGGCGGTGGACTCCGAGGATACGGAAAACGGCAGGGCACAGCTCTCGGCGATAATAGAGAATATAGAACTTGCCGCTAGGGAGAACAAGCCAATCTGCCAGGATACTGGAACGCAGACCTTTTTTGTAACCGTCGGAACGGGATTTCCGTATGCCGACATGGTGGAGGCGGCCATAATCGAGGGCGTGAGGAAGGCAACCGAGATAGTGCCCCTTAGGGCAAATGCGGTGGACCTGCTCACTGGAAGGAATTCCGGCAACGTGGGAAAGCATGTACCCTTCATACACTGGACTCTGGTGAAGGGCGACAAGTGCGAAATAACCGCATTCCCGAAGGGCGGGGGCTCTGAGAACATGTCCGCACTCAGAATGCTAAAGCCGTCGGAGGGGATGGAGGGGGTCAAGAAATTCGTGCTCGAACACATGGTTCGTGCAGGCGGCAATCCGTGCCCGCCGACCGTCGTGGGCGTGGGGATCGGGGGAGGGGCCGATATTGCCATGGAACTTGCAAAACGCTCCCTGCTGCGCCCCGTGGGCGATAGAAGCGGGATAGACGAGATTGCGGATATGGAGGAGGAGTTGACGGATGCGATAAACTCGACAGGGATAGGCCCGATGGGGCTGGGCGGGAGAACGACGGTTCTGGATGTCCACATAGAGACGGCGGCGCGCCACCCGGCCTCGCTGCCCGTGGGAATTGCGGTTCAGTGCTGGGCTGACAGAAGGGCAAGAATGACGATAGACTCAAATGGGAAGATAGAATGGCACAGGAATTAGTTACGCCTCTGAGCGAGGAGGATGTCAGAGAACTCCGTGCAGGCGACATCATCTACCTTACAGGAACGATGGTTACCGCAAGGGACATGGCGCACAAAAAAGCGATGGAAATGAACAGGAATGGGGAGGGAGTGCCGGTTGATTTTTCGGAAGTGGCGGTTTACCACTGCGGCCCCATAATGAGAAAAAACGGCAAATGGAATGTAGTGGTCGCCGGACCCACAACAAGCAGCCGCATGGAAGGATTAGAACACGAATTCATAAAGCAGCTCGGCGCAAGGATGATAGTGGGAAAGGGAGGGATGGGCGATGCAACGGCAAAGGCATGCATGGAGCACGGGGCGGTTTACTGTGCATTCACCGGAGGGGCTGCAGTTCTTGCCGCAAAGGCGATAAAGAATGTAAGAGATGTATTCTGGATGGACGAGCTGGGAAAGACGGAGGCGCTGTGGGTATTCGACGTTGAAAAGTTCGGCCCGCTTGTCGTGACGATAGACACGAACGGAAACAATCTCACGGAGGATATAAAGAAAAAGGTGGAGGAGAAAGCAAAGAGGATTAGATTTTGATTCGCCTCTCTCAATCTAAAAATGTATATACGCATTTTTCATTGCAATTCCGTGATTAAAGTGACCGATGGCAGGGATA
>CAZOAF010000022.1:0-11080 GCA_964577775.1 uncultured Thermoplasmatales archaeon
TATTTTTGAGTCGTATGTGAAAAACCTTTTTAATCATATGACCGATTAGCAGCGGCAGGTCTGAAAATGATGGAAGACAGGATAAAAAAATTGCTGGAAGATATACAATCCGGGAAGGTGGGCGTGGAGGAGGGAATGAAGGAACTCCGCTACCTGCCGTTCATCGATTTGAATGACATGAAGGTGGATTCTCACAGAAGCATGCGCACGGGGGTTCCCGAGGCAATATTCGCTCCCGGAAAGTCAAGGGAGCAGATAATCAAACTTGTGGATGAGATGAGGGGGCGGGACATTATTTTCATAACAAAGGCGGATGAAAGCATCTACGAAGCGGTCAAGAACCATGATAATGCCAGATATTACGAGAAATGCGGTCTCATTGTTATCGGAAAAGGCGGGGGCACCGGGGGCGGAGATACCGGGAAAGGATACATAGCGGTGGTAAGTGCAGGAACAGGAGACATACCGGTGGCGGAGGAGGCGGCGGCCACTGCCGAGGCGCTGGGCAGCAGGGTGGAAAGAATATACGATGTTGGGGCTGCGGGACTCCACCGTCTTCTCGAATTCAGGGAATTGCTGTACAATGCCAGGGTAATCGTAGCAACGGCAGGGATGGACGGCGTCCTGCCCGGCATAATATCCAGTCTGTTTCCAGTCCCCGTCATTGCCCTTCCCACAAGCATTGGTTACGGCACCGGTATCGACGGATTTGCGGCGATGCTCACCATGCTTAACAGCTGCTCCCCCGGCATGGCGGTTGTGAACATAGACAACGGATTCGGGGCGGGCGTTTTCGCTTACAAGATGATGATGTCCGCGAAGCAGGAACGATTCCCATAATTTATTATATCGTTTGCATTTTTCAGTAGATGCGTTTGTGGGTGGCTGCCGCTGCTGCGGCGTGTATTGCATTTGCGGTCGGTCTGATTGTCGCTCCCGGCATATTCTACGACCATTTCATATGGAAATATTTCTGGGGGCCCGTAGTGGCAGATGCAGCGGGTCATCCCATGAGTTACCACGGTGTTGCAGCGGCTGAGGGATACACGCTTGTCTCCGAATTCGCATACGGGGCATTGCTGCTTCTGCTCGTCTATATGATGTACCGTTTCTTCGAATTTTTTGACATAAAGGTGGACGTGCCGTTTTTCGTGGCGTCCCTGCCATTCATAATTCTCGGCTCGACCCTGAGGGTCCTGGAGGACAGCGGGTTGTTCGAAAAGCCCCTGTCATATCTGTTCATCTCTCCCATCATATACGTGCAGGTCGGGGTATACTTTTTCATGGCCATGATGCTGGGCATTTACGTGGAAAGGAGCAGGAGAAAGGTGCATCTGTTTTTGTATTCCGTTTTACTCGTGGATGCAATATACGCGATACTCTACTTTCTATTCGAGGGAAAATGCAACCATCCGGTTCATCCCCTGTTCATGATATTGTTTTCTGCTGTCTCGCTGGTCATTTTCCTCTACGTGAAGAAGAAAGATTTTGCAACCTCCGTGTTCTCTTTCGGCTTGATTTTCCTGCTCCCGTCGCTTTATCTGGTGGCGGCGTGGATTTACGGGGACAGATGGGGGAAATTCAACCAGGTGAACCCGGTTATAATCCCTCTCGTGCTTTTGATAGCCACATCCATAACGCTACTGGCATTCGTTTTTGCCAGAATGTCGGGCAGCAGGATTTACTCATCAGGCGTGAACCTCTCCCTCATATTTGCGCACATGATAGACGGATGGACAAGTTATCTCGCTGTTGTAAATCCCTTGGGCATGGATATAGGATACGGGGAGAAGCATCCCGTTCCGTTCTTCCTGATGGGTCATTTTTACGGTCTGGCGTATCCCCTGGCAAAGCTTGCGATAATAGCAGGGGTAATATATGCGATGGATGTCTATCTGAAGGATGAACTGGGCGAGAAGCCGTTGCTGGCGGGTCTGATAAAGTTTTTCATACTGGTGCTCGGGCTTGCGCCCGGCCTGAGAGACATGCTCCGTATCGTGATGGGGATATGAATGGAACCCGGTTTGTGCCGGTGAAACAATTTTATATCTCTCCGTGCTTTACTCCTTTATGAAGATTCTCTTACTCCATACCGATTACATAGAGTACGAGGCGAAGGAGAAGGCAATAGGGGGGGCGGAGGAGGTGGATGTCAAAAAAGACCGCCTTGACGAAGCTCTGGCTGTTTTTGTCGCTGTCGAGAAGGACGACGAGGGTGTGATAGACGAGACCGTGGAAAACGCAGCCGATGAAATCAGGCATGTTGCCGGAAATGTCGGTACGGAGAGGATAATGCTGTACCCCTATGCTCACCTCTCGTCAAACCTTTCCAGTCCGGATGCCGCAAAGGAGGCGATTTCAAAGTTGAAGGAGGAACTTGGCAGAACCTTCACCGTAAAAAATGCCCCGTTCGGATGGTACAAGTCGTTCAAAATAAGCTGCAAGGGGCATCCCCTGGCGGAACTGTCAAGGGAGATTTCCGGCACAAAAAAGGAGGAGGAGAAAAAAATAACATCGTCATGGTTCATACTCACGCCCGAGGGCGAATTGGTGGATGCCGAAAAGTTCGATTTCAGGGGCCATGAGGAACTTGAAAAATTTTACCGCTACGAGGCATTTGGCAGCAGGAAATCCGAGAAGGAGCCCGCCCACATAAAACTCATGAAGGAACTCGACCTTGTTGACTACGAGCCCGGCTCGGACCCCGGAAACATGAGGTGGTATCCCAAGGGCAGGCTTGTGAAGAAACTGCTTGAACGCAAGGTGGAGGAGATGTGCCTTTCCGCAGGTGCGATGGAGGTCGAGACCCCTATCATGTATGACACCCAGCATCCCGCATTGAGCAAATATCTGAAAAAATTTCCGGCGCGGCAGTACAGGGTGAAGGGCGACAAGGGTAGGGAACTCTTCATGAGGTTTGCGGCTTGCTTCGGTCAGTATCTCATGGCAAGCGACATGGTCATATCGTACAAAAACCTCCCGCTCCGCATTTTCGAACTGGCAAAATCCTTCAGGAGGGAGCAGCACGGCGAGCTGTCCGGGATAAAACGGCTGAGGGCTTTCACAATGCCGGATATGCATACATTGTGCAGGGATGGAAAGCAGGCACTTGAAGAATTCAAAAATCAATTCATGCTTTCTATGGAATGGGTGAAGCTTATAGAACTCGAGGGTGAGGTCGCATTGAGGTTTGTCAGATCATTTTTCGATGAAAATAGAGAATTTGCTGCGGGAATAGCAAGAACCGTTGGAAGGCCCATACTCATCGAGATGTGGGATGAACGTTACTTCTATTTCATAACAAAATTCGAGTTTAACATGAACGACTCCGCGGGGAAGGCATTTGCCCTCTCGACCGTCCAGATAGATGTGGAGAATCCCGAATCTTTTGACATAAAATACACGGACGAGAACGGGGAGAAGAAGTACCCCCTCCTGCTCCATGCTTCCATATCCGGCGGCATAGACAGATGCGTGTGCGCGCTTCTGGAAAAGGAGGCGAAGAAGATGCAGAGGGGCGAGAAGGCGATGCTACCATTCTGGCTGTCTCCCACACAAATCAGGCTTATTCCTGTGAGCGACGAATTTATGGATGAATGCAAATCACTGGCGGATAAGATAAATGGAAGGGTGGATATAGACGACAGGGACGCAAGCGTTTCCAAAAAGATAAGGGAGGCGGAGAAGGAATGGGTGCCCATAATAATTGTTTACGGCGATAATGAGCGAAAGGGCGTATTCAAACCGAGATGCCGCTTTTCATGCAAGGAGGAGATGTCCCTCCCGGAATTGAATGACATGATATCCGAAAAGATGAGGAACCTTCCGTACCAGCCGCTTTCCCTGCCGATGTTGTTGAGCAGAAGGCCCAACTTCAGATGATGGTCAGTAATAATACTTGGGCTTGTTCACCACCCATATGACCACCATGGCAATTCCCAGTATCACGAGCAGGATGGGCACTATTGCCCCGAGAAGCATGAGCAGGAATCCTGTGGTCTTTGCCTCCTTTGCCGTATCTTCCACCGATTTGTCGGACATCCAGTAATGGAGGTCAACCGCCTTCACCTTTTTTCCCGAGAGCTGCTCAACCTGATTTTTTTGCTGTTCCGCTGCCTTCACGCTATCCAGCAGGTTCGTAGACGATACATTCACCTCGGTTACAACAATCTTTTTTTCTGAAAGGGATAACAACTCAGCAGATTGCTTCCCCTCCTCCACCATCTCCTTGACCATATCATTTGTAAATGAAATGTTGATAGAATAAGCCTTGACCCACAGGGGTCCCGGTATACCTATCAGGTAATTGAGTATGTCAACCTTCTTCTCGGAGTTCATCGTTACATCGACTATCAGACCGCTGTTGGGTTCAACCCAGTACTTCGTCGTGGTGGTGTATATCACGTTCTGGTTTATGGCTGGCGTTGGGTCAAATACCTTCCTTGTCTCCTTGGTTTCGTACAAATAGGTATGTATGCCTTCATGGTCTTCCTCCCTTACGAAATCAACCGGTGAAGGCGTGCTTATCTCCGAGTTCCACATCATGTAATCTCTCTTTTCAACTCCGACCGGAAATATGTACAGTCCTTCCCTGTAAGCATCCCCGTAGTTCTCCGCCTCCTCCCCAGTATCCGCATATACGCCGTGAATCGAGATGCTGCACCCCTCCGGCACCTTCTCACCCGTGCCGGAATCATAGGTTGTGGTGTTATCCTCTATTATCACCACCTTCCCGCCTTCGTCGTATGCCGTGCCGATAACCTTCACATGCCTGACCATGTCTATATCTCTGGCACCCTGGGATAGAATCCACAATTTTCCCTCCATCCTGATTTCCGAATCTGTATTTTCCGGAATTGTGTGAAGGTCCGGGAATTGCGCACTCACAACGCCTTCCTGCCTCACGTTCGCTATACCTCCTGCCGAAGGCTCCACCCAGTATGTTGTGTTTCCGGTGTAGAAGAGTTCCGCATGACGGTCACTCATCCCGTCTATGTCCAGAGCTCCTATGGGATAGTTTTCCGTGCTGACCACGTATTTGTAAGTATCAAGACCTGCTATGTTCTCCTCTCCGACAAAGTGTGCCGTTGATATGTTGCCTATCTGGGAGTCCCACAGCTCGTAGTCTCGCTTTTCAACACCTATGGGAAACGTTAGGAGCCCCTTCTTGTCGCTGAACATGGAATCATACTCCATTGTATATGGATTCACGCCATCGATGCTGTATCCCTGCAGTTCCTCGGGGAGCATGCGCCCGTCTCTGTCCTTCGCAACGACCTCGTTTCCAACCATGTACAAACTGTCTGTTGCAGGATTTTCCACCCACACATGGTTTGATATCACCGCATTGTATCTGTCGTACCAGTCGTCCTCTCCGACCTTGGACATGTTGAAAACAGATACGTTTCCGGCCAGCTCCGCCGTCATATCCAAATCGGACGGAAGCTTGTGCAGGTCAGGAAATTCGAGGTACTGGATGACGTGCTTGTCGTAATCCACTATCAATCCTGTATTTACATCAGCCCATGCCGTCTGGTCGCCCATGTAGTACATCTTTGCTTCCGGGGGTGTTCCTTCCGGTCCGGGACCTATGTATATTTCATCCTGATGGCCGGTGTACTCATATGTTTTCACTCCGTCTATCTTCTTCTCCCCCATATAATATGCCGTGCCGGTTGCATCGTTGACATCCACATATCCTTCCCTGTAGGGTTCATCCATGTCGGAGTTCCATATCAGATAATCCTTTTTCTCCACACCTATCGGGAATATCCACTGTCCTATCCGGTTGGTATCCCCGTATCCCGGAACATTCTTTGAGGTGTAGGGGTCTATTCCGTATATGGTTGTCATGTTGAAATCTGGGAGATACTCTCCCGTCCGTTTGTCTTTTACGGATACGTTCTCCATTATCAGAAGCACATCCCCTTCCTTATGCATTGCAGATACTTCCCTCTTTATCTCTATGTTCGTATAGTCCATTTTCAATGTGGTGGTATTTAACATTCCCAGTTTGCCGTCGTAATATACCACCTCGTGCATGTTGTCCGGGATTTTCCTCATGGACGGTGTCAAAACAAACGAGAAGTACGGGGCGATTATAAAAAATGCCAGTCCGAGTACAAGCAGTATGTTCCTTTTGCCTTTCATGTATTTCACCTAGTAAAGTAGGGAAATATCCAATTTTTGTATAAGTATGTTTCGGGTTTTGAAAGTTTAAGTAATCAAAAATGAGCGCCCCGGCCGAGATTTGAACTCGGGTCGCGAGCTTTCTGCAGACTCTTCGTCGTTCCAGAGAGTCCGCGACAGGCTCGCATGATGACCGCTACACTACCGGGGCTTAGGAATAGGTATGTCATTTTTCTTAATAATATTTTCCTTTCGGCACAAAAGTGAAAATTTCGGGAATGGGGGAGGCTGGGAGGCAAAAAAATGAAAAGAAAAAATTTCATTTTTTACCCCATTCCCTGAGGGGTGGATATGCATTCGCATATAAAAAATTTACGGTCATTTCCGGCCCGTGAAATATCATAACAAATTTTTATAAAGCCGCAAAGTATTTGGATAAAAAATGCATTACACGGTAGAAGCGGGTGTAGTGTAGTCTGGTATCACATAGCCTTGCCATGAGCCCTTTCATCAGAAAAGAAAGGGGACGCAAAGAGGCTATTACTCGGGTTCAAATCCCGGCACCCGCATTTTTTTATATATTCACCCCTTTCAATTACTTATGAACTCGAGGTTTCTTGCAATCACGATAGGCGGATGGCTTCTTTTTATGGTTCTTGCCATAATCAATGCAGGGATAAGGGAAGGCGTGTACAAGCCAGCGGTCGGCGATCTGGCTGCCCACCAGATAAGCACAATAATTTTTGTCACGGTGATACTGGTTGTTACATATCTGCTATTGAAATTCAGCAATCTGGAATTGAGCGATTCCGGGGCATTGATAATGGGTTCGATATGGCTCGTTTCCACAATTTTATTCGAATTCATTGCCGGACATTACGTGTTCGGAAATTCATGGGAAAAACTTTTTGCAGATTACAATATATTGAGGGGAAGGATATGGAGTCTTGTTCTGTTGACAACGTTTCTCTCGCCGTACCTGGCGAATAAATTGCTGTAGCGCAATTCCGTCACTGTTTGCTCTCCATTCTGACACTTTTTATATCCAGAACACCCCGCCCCCCGTCCCATTCCTCCTCTGCATCTTCTATGGACAGTTTCTTGCCGTAGACGGGGCAGTCAAGAACAAGGGTTTCGTATTCCCCGCCCTCGCCGGAAATGTTTATGCCGTATTTTTCACGAAGCCTTTCCAGTTCTTCTATGCAATCAATATCAATCTCCCTCCCCAGCCATTCCCTCCCCAGCCCCTCCGCCGCCACCGCCACGATGACCGTCCTGAATCTTGCCTTGACCATCTCTCGTAGAAGCATGTCCTCCTTCTTGTGCCAAAGCGGCGTGAAGGATTTTATCCCGAGTTTGTGGCATACCTTCTCTATCCTCGTTCTCTGGTATTCGCTTGCTATGGCGCCGCTTACGACGCCGTCTATGTCGATGCTTCGAAGCGCAGATTCCAGTTCGTCCAGTTCGTGTTCCTTTCTTGCGTCTGTATGCCTCTCGACCAGAGGAAGGCCCATGCTTTCCGCAATGAAGTTTGCCAGATGCACGTTTTCGGTATGATACATCCATGACAATCTCTTTGGCTTTATGGTTACCGCATGTGTGACATCCCATCCGTACTGGGTGGCGATGTATGTGGAGTAAAGCGAGTCCTTTCCCCCCGATATGAGGGATGCCACCCTCATGTCCTCACCCTGTCGTGCTCGTCCGATATCTCCCCGAATACCTCCTCTATCAAATCCTCGAGTGTGACAAGTCCCAGGGTGCTGCCGTCCTCGCCCTGAAGGATGGCGATATGGGTTTTCCTGCGCTGCATTTCCCTCAGAACATCGTCTGCCTTCATTCCTGCCCTTATCTTGAGTATATCCCTCAGTATGCTGCTTACGGGCGTGCTTTTGTCCTCTATCGACAGTGTGTCCTTCACGTGAACCATGCCCACTATGTCATCTATGTTGTCCCGGTACACGGGGAATCTGGAAAAACCCGTTTCCAGCGATTTTTTGATCAGCGTTTCGACGGTATCGTTCTCGTTCAGAAAGGAGATTTCATCGCGGGGCACCTTGACCTCCCATACCTTCGTATCGTCGAAGTCCAGAATTTCGTTGACCATCTCCTTCTCGTCCATCTTTATGGTACCATCCTCCTCTCCGAGTTCAAGCATTGCCCTTATCTCCTCCTCGGTAACCGCTGTCTTCCTGCCTTCCCTTCCTCCTGCCATTTTTATTATGGCATTTGATATGAATGTCAAAAATACGGCAACAGGATAGAATATCTTGGTGATGGCATACAGCGGTCTTGCAATCTTGATTGCCATCCTCTCGTTCTTCATGCCGAATGCCTTGGGGGTGACCTCTCCGAATATCACCACGAGGAGCGTCATGACCGCCGTTGCCACGCCTATTCCTATGTTGCCGAAAATTTCCATTGATATTGACCCTGCAATAACTGAAGCGGAAATGTTTACCAGGTTGTTTCCGACCACTATAGCGCTCACCGTATTCTCGGGATTCGTAAGAAGGCGGTCAAGAATTTTTGCCCTTCTGTCCCCCTTATTCGCCCTTTCCCTTATGGTTGCCCTGCTGACCGAAACAAATGCCATCTCTGCGCCGGAAAAAAAAGCGGAAATGCCTATCAAAAAAATCGTGGCTACGGTACCAGCTATTATCCACATCATGTTTCTATCGTATCCCTATCCGTAATAAATAGCTCCCTGTATATAATCTTTTCATGTTTTCACAGAAATTCAGGCATGCCGGGCAACTCCGGGAGGTACTTCCTGAATCCGGGGGGCCATTTCTCCGGGTCTATGCCCTTCTGGGACAGAAACGCAACCATCCATCTCTCAAGACCCACGCCGCTGCATCCCGACCAAAGACTCGATTTCTGCCCCTTGATGTTGAAAGCCTTCGTGTATTTCTCCCCGACTATCGAGATGTTCTGGAACTCGAGCCATTCCCTGCTGCGGTCTCCCCTGTAGGGAAGCCATGCCTCGAAATCTATCGTGCCCTTCGACTGCTCCTCCTCATGCCCCGCCACCCCCGCCTGCTGCATGTAGAAGGGCGTCACTCTTGCCATCCTCCATTCCAGCTCGAGTATGTCGTTGAATACGTGCTTGTATCTCTCAATCAGTTTTTCCCTCAAATCCAGCAGATGCTCCTTCGTGCCTATGTAGACGATTTCTATTCTGTGGAATTCGTCGACCCGCTCTATTCCGTGTCTTCCGCCCGACTCGTATCTGTCCGACGGAACGGTTCTCTCGAAAACCAGAACGGGCAGCGAGCTGTCGGCTATCGTCTTTCCCAGAAACGAGAAGTATATGTTGGGGCACTGTGCATAGCATACGCCTGCCTTGGGCGCTTTTATATTCTTCAGCAGTTCATCCTCCGGCACCTCCCTGGTTATCTTCACGAGGTCGATGAAATGCTCCCACTGTCTGTCGTCCCTGCTGGCAGGCTCGCATATGTAGTATATCTCCCCGGGCATGCCCTCGAGATGTCCCGTCCTGAGCCACGTATCGAGCGAGACGTGCATGGGCTCGATGACCTCGCTGAATCCAAGAGGCATAACGACCTCCTCTATGGCAATCCTTTCCATGGCGCGCATTATGGCTGCCGCAGGGGGACGGTAGAACCACTTGCCCTTCGTGGAGCCGGGGGCAAGCCATCCAAGTTTCTGCATCTCCTCCGACGGGTCGTCATTCCATGCAGGTTCCTTCTCCCCGGATTTCCATATGAGTTCCCAGTATTCCTTCTTCCCCTCGTAGTACTGGGATTTTACCTTCTCTCTCACGAGATTTATCATCCGGTCGACATAATTATCCCTCAGAAATTCCTCTCCTTTGTCCTTTATTCTCATCTCGACTTCATTACCGTCTATTTTCAGCTCCGCAAATGGTATGTCGAATTCCCTCATCGCCTTCTGTTCCAGTTCGATATTTATCACGTAATCAATTATTGTCAGTTCCCTTATACCGACACGGTACGCCTTTCCAAGTTCTGAGCCAAGCGCCTTCCTTATCCGGACAGCCCCCTCGTGACTTCTCATGTTGCCCTCGGAGATTATCCTCATTTCTATCCCGTCACCGCCGGCACTCCATTCGTCAATCCTCGCCTCCCCGCCGGGAGCAGATTTCCTCTTCAACAATTCGCTGTTTGCCTTTTCCACAAATTCCTTCAGAAAGCCGTCTGCCCCTTCTATTCCCTTGCTGAGCGAGAACCTGCATCTCAAGTCAAACTTCATTGAAAATGCATCTCTCCAGTTTATTTAAGCACTTCCATTGTTCTCTCGGCCACGGACAGACATGCAAGAAAGTCATCAAGCGTATGGAGCAGGGAGAGTACGGAATCCGCCTCCGTCTCCGCCTCCAGCACGTTTCCTTCCGCACGGGTGGATATGAAATTCTCGTTGTCCGGTTCGAGCGCTTTCTTTATTCTCGATGCATCATCGCTGCCTGCATATTCCAGTGCCAGGCTGCATCTGACCTTCATGAGAACCCCTCCGTGAATCTCCCGTAGAACGAAAGAAGTCTGTCGGTGCATTTTTCGATGGAGTAGAGGGCTGCAATCCTTTTTGCCTCCGATGACATCCTTTCCCTGCTCCCTTCGATTGCCATGACCATCTTCTCCGCGAAATCCCCGGCATCGTCCGCATCGAACAGGAATCCGCACTTTCCGTCCTCAACAACCTCGGGCAGCGCCCTCACGCGGGCAGCCACCACCGGCAGGCCGGCAGCCATTGCTTCCAGCGCGACTATTCCCTGCGTTTCGTATTTTGATGGGAATGCGAAAATATCGGCTGCCTGATAGTAGTCGGGCAGTTTCTCGTCTTCCAGAAAACCGGTGAATATGAAGTTCCGCTCGACGTTCGTGTCGTTCACCCTTCTTTTCAACTCGTCCGAGTAAGGCCCCTCGCCCACGATGACAAATTTTGCATCCGGAAATCTGTCGAGGACCAC
>CAZOAF010000023.1:0-11028 GCA_964577775.1 uncultured Thermoplasmatales archaeon
ATTCAAACACTATGAAAAATTTGATGATGAATTGAAAGCTGAGTTACCCCTAAAAAGAATATGGGCACTGGTACTGGAATAAGATTGAGATGTATAGTAAGCATCATACTGATTTTCTGACGATTCTTGCGTCTATGGCGATGAGCATTCTGTACTTTACCCCACAACTTTTATAATCCATGGGGCAATAAACATGCAATCAATAGGTGACATTGCATGGCTTCGGGCGAGAAATCCACAGATTTTATTCACGAAATCATAGATGAGGATATCAGAACGGGCAGGTACGGGGGCAGGGTTCACACCCGTTTCCCTCCGGAACCCAACGGCTACCTTCACATAGGGCACGCCAAATCAATCTGTCTGAACTTCGGCATTGCGGAGGAGTACGGCGGCAAGTGCAACCTGCGCTTTGACGATACAAATCCTGCAAGGGAGGAGGAGGATTACGTGAATGCGGTCATGGAGGATGTCAGATGGCTCGGCTTCGACTGGGAAGACCGCCTTTTCTTTGCATCCGACTATTTCGACAAAATGTACGAATATGCCGTCCGGCTGGTGAAGGCGGGAAAGGCATATGTTGACGATTTGTCGGCCGGAGAGATGAGGGAGTACAGGGGCACCCTCACCGAGCCCGGAAGGGAGAGTCCCTACCGCAACCGCTCCGTGGAGGAGAATCTCGACCTGCTGGAACGAATGAGGGCGGGGGAGTTTGCCGACGGGGAGAAAGTCCTGCGCGCCAAGATAGACATGTCCCATCCGAACATGAACATGCGCGACCCCGTGATGTACCGCATTCTTCACGCCAGCCACCACCGTACGGGCGACAGATGGTGCATCTATCCCACATACGACTGGGCTCACGGGCTGGAGGATTCCATCGAGGGCATAACGCATTCCATATGCACGCTGGAATTCGAGAACCACCGCCCGCTTTACGACTGGTTCCTCGAACAGCTGGACGTTCACCATCCCCGCCAGATAGAGTTTGCCCGCCTCAACCTCACCTACACCGTCATGAGCAAGCGCATGCTCAGGGAACTGGTCGAGGGCGGCCATGTCTCCGGATGGGACGACCCCCGCCTTCCCACCATCAGGGGGATGAAGCGGAGGGGATACCCGCCCGCCTCGATAAGAAACTTCTGCAGGGAAATAGGGGTTTCGAAGGCGAACAGCGTCATCCCCATCGAGCACCTGGAGCACTGTGTCCGGGAGGAGCTCAACAGAACCGCAAAGCGATTCATGGGTGTTCTGCGCCCGCTGAAGGTGGTCATAGAGAACTATCCCGGGAACAAATCGGAGGATTTTGTCGTGGAGAACAACCCCGAGGACCCGTCGGCAGGCACTCGCAGAATCCCGTTCTCCCGCACCATCTACATCGAGCAGGACGATTTCATGGAGGACCCGCCGAAGAAGTTCTACCGTCTCGCCCCGGGACGCGAGGTCCGCCTCAAAAATGCGTACTTCATAACGTGCAACGATTTCGTGAAGGAGAACGGCAGGATTGTCGAGCTCAGATGCACCGTTGACCCGGAAACAAGGGGTGGCGACGCGCCGGACGGGCGCAGGCCCAAGGCAACACTTCACTGGATATCGGCGTCCCATGCCATGGATGCAGAAGTCCGTTTGTACGACCGTTTGTTCACCGTCGAAAACCCGGCGGGAGGGGGAGGCGATGGCGGCGGGGACTTCAAGGAGTTTCTCAACCCGTCATCTCTGGAAGTTCTCACCTCGTGCAAGGTTGAGCCGGGAATACGGGAGATGAAACCTTTCGAAAGTTTCCAGTTACTCCGTCTGGGCTATTTCTGCGTTGACCCGGACACGACGGATGATAGACTCGTTCTGAACAGAACAGTGGGGCTGAAGGACACGTGGGCAAAAATAAGGAAGCAGACGGGCAGCTGATAATTCATTCCCTGATTTCCCCCGCCTCCACCGTGTTCTCCACCACCTTCTTTATTCTCTGGACAGCTTTCTGCGCCTCCTCCAGCTCGTGCTTTATTTTATCCGGGGCGCCGTCCATCGCGAGGTCAAGATTTCCCTCCGCTATGCATATGGGATTGAAAAAATAGTGGGCTGTATCGAGTTTGAACTGCATTTCCTTTTTCAGTGCCCTGCTCTTCTCGTCGCTTGATATGCTCACAAGCAGGGCTATGATGAAGAACAGTACCGCCTCCACCGCCGCCGAGAAGACCTCTTTCGGCGCATCGTGTCTCATGATGGCAACCAGAATCAGGAACATGCCGAGAAACACAGATGCGGTTATGCCCTTCTTTCCCCACCAGAAGGTCGAAAGCACGATGGGCAGGTAGAAGAAATGAATGTAGAAATCGTATTCCTCGAGCTGCGTCTGGAAAATCGTTATGAGCATGACCGAGAAGGATATCAGGAATAGGATTGTGAGCACCTCCACCGCCTTTTCCATAATCCCACCATCATCCGCCGGCTCCTTCCTGCCGTATCCCATGTTCCATTATAACATGCCGGATTTATTTAAATTAATCTATTTTTTCGTTCCGTACCTCGCCCTTTCCCCGAGTTCGTCCTCTATGCGCATCAACCGGTTGTATTTCTCGGTTCTCTCAGCCCTGCACGGCGCTCCCGACTTTATCTTTCCCGCGCCTATTGCCACAACCAGGTCGGAGATGAAGGAATCGCAGGTGTCTCCAGAGCGGTGCGAAACCATGACCCCGTAGCCGTTCCTGAACGAATGCCGGGCGACTTCCATGCTCTCTGTCAGCGTTCCTATCTGATTCGGTTTGAGAAGCAGGGCGTTGCATGCATTTTTTTCTATGCCCATGTCGAGCAGCTTTTTGTTGGTTACAAATATGTCATCTCCCACTATCTCCACTTTTCTTCCCAGGAGTTCCGTTATTTTTACGAAGCCATCCCAGTCCTCCTCCGCAAACGGGTCTTCCATGAGGATTATGGGATATCTGTCCGCTATCTCCTCGTAATAATCGAGCAACCCGTCCGTGGTCATCTTTCCCTGCATGTAGTACAACCCGTTTTCATAAAAACTGGTTGCTGCGGAATCTATCGCAAGTTTTATTCTCCCGTCATAGCCGTTCTCCGCTATTGCATCCAGAATGAGCTCGAACGCCTCATCCGAATCGTTCAGCGGAGGGGCAAAGCCGCCCTCGTCCCCCACGTTTATCCCGTTCTTTCCGTATTTGCTCCTTATGAGTTCCTTCATCGTCTGGTAAACCTCCGAGCACATCTGTACCGCCTCACGGAAGGAATAAGCCCCCACGGGCGCAATCATGTGTTCCTGGATGGCGAGGTCGTTTCCGGCATGTTCCCCCCCGTTGATGACATTCATGAATGGTACGGGCAGCAGATTTTCGCCCCCAAGGTATTCGTAAAGCGGTTTTTCAAGGAGCATGGATGCAGCCCTGGCGGACGCGAGAGAAACCGAAAGAATGGCATTTGCCCCCAGTCCGGACTTGTTTTCGGTACCGTCCATTTCAATCATCTTTCCGTCAATCTCCTCCTGCTCCCGCACGTCCATGCCCTCTATTTCCGGGGCAATTATTTCGTTTACATTCTCGACAGCCCGGTTCACTCCCTTTCCGTGAAATTCTTTTCCACCGTCTCTCAGTTCGACCGCCTCCCGCTTCCCCTTCGACGCCCCGGAGGGAACGATTGCCCTGCCCACGGCATTGCCGGCAAAAACCTCCGTCTCAACCGTGGGATTCCCCCTCGAATCGAGAACCCATCTTGCCCTGATTTTTTCAACGGCAAATTGTTCCATGGATGAAAAGGATAATGGGAGATTTATAACCTTCGACAATGTTATATGAAATCCGGTGCATTATGGTAATTAATATGAGAACGGATAGGGCAGAAGATATAACATTCCGTCCCATCGGAATCGTCCATTCACCTTTCAAGAAACCGGAAGGCATGCCTATCCAGCCGCCAGCAGCAAAGGGCATTGAAGGCACGGTGGAGGTATTCCCCGAATACGGGGAGGGGCTGGAGGATATAGGGAAATTTTCCCACATCTTCTTGATATGCCACCTTCACCTCTCCAGAAAGCACGGGTTGAAGGTCAAGCCATACATGGATGACAGGGAAAGAGGTGTTTTCGCGACAAGGGCGCCAAGCAGACCGAACCCCATAGGGATATCTGTGGTGGAACTCGTGGAAGTTGATGGCAATGTTCTCCACATCAAAAACGTGGATATCGTTGATGGCACTCCGCTGCTTGACATAAAGCCATACGTGCCCCAGTTTGATATTCACGATGTCAAAAAGATAGGATGGCTCGAGAAGAAGGTGCATAAACTTCCAGAAACAAAAGATGACGGTAGGTTTATATAACGCCTGTTAATCTGGGATTTGATTTGATATGAGAAAATACATATTGTTCGTTGATCTGTTGCTGATAGCGGTCTTCATTTTCCTGGTTGCTTCAAAGGTAATTACCATACCTGCCACCAAAATTGTCCAGCCAATTTTTATGATTCTGATTGCCGTTCACCTGCTGCAGCACTGGAAGATTCTGGTTGCCTCCGTCAAAAGAATGAGGAAATGATACCAAAACCGTATTCATCTCCCGATTATCCCGATGATTTCATCCAATCTTTTTATACTGTAATCTGCAAGATGCTCGAATCTCTTCGAGTGTTCGTTCACCAGCAAAACCGTCTTCACTCCCGCATTTTTCCCTGCAAGTATGTCCCAGAGGAAGTCGCCAACGAAAATCATTTTTTCTGCGGGCACGTCCAGCATCTCCGATAGCATGATTATCGGCTTGCCGGAGGGTTTGGGCTCTGCGTCCTCCCTTGCAATCACGTGTTCTATTGGTATGCCGAGCTTTTTTCTCACGATATCCGCATGTTCCCTCGATGAGCGCGTAACAATCCCCGTTTTTATTTCCTTCTCCTTCAGGAAATCAATGAGTTCGGCAAAACCGTCGTTCAAAGTGCAATTTTCCTGAAGTTCCTTTTCGTATTCTCCCAGTATTTCGTAAAACCTTTTCCTGCTGCCGTCATCCGCATTGTTTATGTATTCGAGAATATCACCGTTTCCACATCCCATACGCTCCCTGAAAGGGGCAAAACGAACGTCTGTCTTCGTTATCGTGCCGTCAAGGTCAAAGGCAACAGCCCTCACATCCATGCCCCTAACCACAGATGTGAAATATAAAATTACCTCCGCAAACTTTTAAATGAATTGCCGTTATATCCTCGTGAACGAATACTGGGACCGATTGAGGGAATCTGCTTCGAACCTCAAGGAGTCGCCCATACGTATTGCTGCGCTTGTCATACTTGCCGTAATTATTTTTCTGGTGCTGGTTGCCATACTCATGGTATCGTCGCCCAAGGACACCTTCGATGTGGAGTGCATTCAATCCGCGGGCAGGGACGGAAACCTCGTGACCATTTCCGGAACCCAGGCATCCTTCGATGTTATTGTGAAGGTGAGCGATTCCGGGGGTAATGCCGTTGCAAATGCAACCGTCAAGATTTCCGGAGGGGACGGAACCGCATCCGCAAAGACGGACAAGGAGGGCATGGCAAACATCAGTGTGAGTGTGACCCTGGAGCAGGGACAGCAGGCAGCATTTCTGAAAGTAACGGTCGAGAAATCCGGCTTCAAGACATATTCGGAGCCGAATTTTGTTGTCGTTGCAAGGGAGTAACGAAACTTTAATTATGCAAAACGGGTATGCATCATATGGAAGATGACCTTGACAAGCTGGGTGTTGCGCCATCAGACAGAAAAAAACTGGAATCAATGGGCATAACACGCCTCGAACAGATTGCACTTCTCAATCACGAAAAATTGGGGATGGGGCGGGGGAAGGGCACCTCCATAATAAGGAGGGCACGTAACATAATCGCCCACGAAAACATCGAGGACATAGAGGTGGAGGAAGATGCGGTAAGGGTGCATGTCAGAAACAAATCCACCGCAATCACGAAATCCGTTCTTTCGGTAATAGGGGTTTATAGCGTTCCCCCCGGCAGCGCGGTCCTGCTGGAGAAAGAGGGTGTGCTGGAAATCCGGAGAAACGGGAGATTTTTCGATAAGATAATCGAGGCATCTCGCATCGAGAAGGAGATACTGGACGGGAGGAATATTGCGAGCGAGGAAATGCCCCTCGGCGAGGAGCAGGTGATGGATTTTGCCCGCGAGAGGGGGTTTGAGGGATTCTGGAGAAATGTATTCGACGAAATCAAGGGAAACGAGGTCATGAAGAAGGCGTTGACGGTCAGCATGTTCTCGACTTTCGAGGAGCCCGTCCATACCGTCATCATCGGCGAGCCGGGCAGCAGCAAGACGCTGGCGAAGGAGATAATAGAGCAGAATTTCAAAAACATAACAACGGTGGGGGCAAACACCACGAGGGCGGGTCTTGTCATAAATCTCGCCACCGGGGAAATGGGTGCGCTCGCGTACTCCCATGAAAAAATTGTTCTTGTTGACGAACTTGACAAGATACCGGGTGAGGATATAGAGCACTGCTACGAGCTGCTCTCAAACGGGCGCTGCAGCGTTCATTCCGCAAAAATTCACGAGGAGATAGAGAGCAGATTCATAATGATAGCGTTTGCAAATCCGTCATCCCAGATTTTTCACGGCAGTCCCCTGAAGGCAATTTCGCTTCCGCCCCTTCTAATGAGCCGTTTCGCTTTGGTTGTCAGAACAGAGAACATAGACCGGGCAAGCCGACTGGAATTGTTCGAGCAAAAATTTTACGGGGGAGGAGAGATAAGGGAGAAACCGTCGTTCTACAATCAGTGGATGGAGATGGCTCACAGTTACAATCCCGGTATTTCCGCCTCACCCCCTAAGGTGAAAAGTTATCTCTCGAACGTAAACGAACTTGTCGAGGGACATTTCACAACGCAGCTCAGAAGGGACCTCCGGATGGGGGATTACCTGCGCCGTATTCCGATGGCGATAGCACGGGCGTCATTCGGCAATGTGGACGATGAAACGCTTGATGAGGCAGAGAGCATTCTGCGCGAATCCGTGGATAGCTGGCAGTGATTACAAATTCTCTCAGGATAAGGTAATATACCTGCTTCCCAATACAATATGGGGGTAAAATGAACGGGGAGATATGGGATGTTGTTATTGTTGGAGGCGGGCCTGCAGGATTGACAACTGCCATTATGTGCGCAAGCAGGCATTTAAAAACGCTGGTTCTTGAGAGCGGTAAATGGGGCGGATTACCCTCGACCCTTTATCCGGACAAAACCATACCCAACTATCCTGGTTTTCCAGATGGCATCACGGGCACGGAGCTTGTGCAACGATGGATCAAGCACACTAGGAAAAGCGAATTTGTGGTGATGAAGATGGCAAGGGTGACGGAAATAAAAAAGAGCGGGGAGGTAAAAACCCATGATGAAACATACAAGGGGAAGACGGTTGTTATCGCTACTGGAACAAGGCCAAGGGAACTGGGCATCCCCGGGGAGGCAAAATTCAATAAGAGGGAAAAGGGAGTTTGCTATTACGTGACCCACCGGGAGCAGTTCATCGGCAAAAAAATTCTTGTTGTCGGTGGAGGGGACACAGCGGTTGACGCCGTGCTTGACATCGCGGATGTTGTAGATGAAATCTATATTGCTCACAGGAGGGATAAATTCAGAGCCCTTGACGATAGTGTGAGAAAAATGGAGAAATCGAAGGCCCATATCCTTCTAAATACCGAGGTGGAAGAGATAAGAGGAGGCGATAAAGTCGAGGAAGTTGTGATTGTGAACAACAAAACAAATAAAAAGCAGTTTTTGAAAATAGACAAGGTGGTGCTTGCAGTGGGGCTGGTTCCAAATGGAGAGATATTCAAAAAACTTGGCATTGAGATGGATGAGAAGGGTTACATAATCACAGATGAGGGACAGCAGACAAACATTGAGGGCATATTTGCAGTAGGGGATATTGTCAGGGGTTCCTTCCGCTTGCTTATCGTCAGGGCTGCGCATGGCGCCATCGCTTCCCAAAAGATTTACGAGTACATAAGAAAGCCCTACTGGTCAGAGAAAGTAATTTCTAGATGAATCTAATAGAGCAGTCCCTTTCCTTCCAGCTCCTGCTTCAGTTTCTCGACCGCCTTTTCTACCTGCTCCGTCTTTCTCGCCCCGGTGCACACGATTTTTCCCGAACTGAAAAGCAGAAGCACGACGCCCAGCTCCCTCATGCGGTAGACTATGCCCGGGAAAATCTCGGGCTCGTATTCCGTGTTTTCCAGCCCTACGGCAAGTGCCGTGCTGACCAGATTCAGCTCGCCGTGAAGGTCGCCGGAAGCAACTATATTCTGGACATTTATCTCCGGCTCGTCTATGACCTTGAAGCCAACCTTCTTCAGCATGTCGCATACTTTCTTCATGCTTTTCTTTATGTCCTCGATGTTTTTTGCGCCCGTACACACGACCTTTCCGCTCTTGAAAAGGAGAAATGCGGTCTTCGGTTTTTCTATGCGAAGTACCAGCCCGGGAAATATATTCGGTCTGTAACTCGTGTTGGGCAGTGATTTCATTATCTTATCGAGCTCCAGGTTTTCCGCAATGGTCGTCGATGCGACAATATTCTGTATTTTTATGTCGGCCATAATCGTAAATACAATAACCTACAATAAATGTTTCTATCCCGCCTCACAGATCCTTTCTTGTAAACAGTATGACGGCGGCGGCAAGCGGTACGGACGCCCAGGCAACGATGCCCGCCAGCGTTATCCAGAAACTGACATATCCCGGAAGAATGGGTACCGAAATGCCGAATACGTTTTTCACCCCGTAGGTGAGGACAACATTCATCTGGTAGGTGTCTATGGGGCTCAGAAACATTGCCTTCCACAGCCATGCGGACGGGCCTATCTCCCCGCTGAACACCGAGTGGATGTTGCTGCCGCTTGTTGCGGCGTATATCCCCGTTATCAGCAGGCTGATTATCATGCAGAAGAAGAACCATACGAGCACGCCTGCGCCCACCGCCACCGACCTCCTGCGGACAAGTACAGATATGAGCATTGACAGTCCGAGAAAGATGAGCCCCATGAGGAGTGTGGACAGCAGGAACATTATGTAATTCGAGAAGCTGAAGGGGGCGCCGCTGCCGACCGCTATTATCACCCCCGCCCCCCCGAACCCCACGAAGACGGTCGTGAAAAGCACGGCTGCAAGGGCGGCGTATTTTCCCAGAAATATTTCCACCCTGTTTATGGGATACGACATCATTGCATCCAGCGAGCCCTGTTCCCTCTCCTTTATTATGGAGCCGTGTCCCAGCATTATACTCACTATGGGCACCAGCAGGGAAATCAGACTCACAAGTGCCACGACCGTGTCGTCAAGTTCCTGAAACCCCACGCCCCTGCTGGCAGACGAGTTGAAATATGAGATAACGACCGCGAGCAGAAGAAAGATGAAGGTTATTATGGCGAGCCACCTGTTCCTTATATTGTCCGTGTATTCTTTTTTGAAAAGGGCTTTCATCGCCCTCAAATCCAGTCCTTTCACCATGTAAAATATGTTACACCTATATTTCTTATTCGTTTTTTATCGGCTCATGGAAAAGTTAATAAGTAAAACAGAGATAACCTTCTGGTGAGAAAATGGCCATGGGCTTTATTTTGATTTCTACGGCACCTGCAAGAGAGCATGAGGTTTACAGCGAGTTGCTGAAAATAGAGGAAATAGTGGAACTCCACCCTCTTTTCGGCGAGTACGATTTGATAGCGAAGGTGGAGGCAGCGGATTTCGACGAACTCGGAAAGATAGTCGTGGACAAGATAAGGGCAATAGAGGGAGTGGCCGATACAAAAACCCTGACGGGAACAAAATTTTGAGGAGGAGATAAAATGGAATATATATTGAGTCTGTTTGTGAGCATGTGCATGCTTGTGTTTGCGATAGGTACGGTAATAGCAGGATTGTTTACGGCATATTTCGGCTCTGGCAAGAGCAGGGCGATAGGAGCAGTATTGCTTCTCATAGGGTTAATCGTGGGCATCCTTTTCTGGAACTACAGCAGCGGGGCACTGTGGGGCAGCGCAGAGTGGGACTGGGAACTTGTCAAGAACGGCATATCCGCGGTCATAGGCGCCATTGTCGGTGCGCTCATAGCACTGGGCATTTTCCTTGCCGGAATAATGAAGGCGTAGAACGGCAGGCCAGCACCCCGGGAAGAATAAAAATATCCGTTCGATATATTCAGTATGTTATCATGGGTAAATATTCGGAGTTAATGGCCATCATACGCAGGGAGGCGGGTGCGGGGGGGCGTATGGCGGTGGCATTTTCCGGAGGCGTTGACAGCAGTCTGGTCGCAAAGGCGGCGGTTGATGCGGGGCTGGAAGTTCTTGCCGTGACCGTGGATTCCCCGTTGTTTTCGAGGGCGGACATGGAGAACGCCTCGGCGGTTGCAAGGGAAATCGGTGTAAATCAGATTGTGGTGAACGGCAATTACATACCCGAAAACACGACCATGAGGTGTTATCACTGCAGGAAGAACATGGCGCATTTATGGAGAAAATCTGCCATGCAGAAGGGTTTTCATGTGGTTGCAGACGGAATTACGGCAGATGATGTTGAAGATGCATTCCGCCCCGGCGTGAGGGCATCCACCGAGGAAAATATAATCCATCCGCTGTCATCCGCCGGATTCAGAAGGAGGGATGTTGTACGTGCCGCAAAAGAGAAGGAGCTCGGTGTATGGAACAGACCGCCCAACTCGTGCCTTGCATCCCGCATCTCGTACGGTGAGGAGATAACATTGAAAAAACTCGGAATGGTGGAGGGGGCGGAGGAATTCCTGCATGGCATGTCCGGTACGGTAAGGGTCAGGATGCACGGTGATATTGCAAGGATAGAAATCATGCCCGATGATTTCGGAAAAATACTGGAGCGGAGGGGGGAGGTGGTGGATGCATTAAAGAAAATCGGGTTCGTTCATGTTGTCCTTGATATGGCAGGATACAGAAGTGGGAGCATGAACGAGGGAATCATGCCATCCCCTTGAACATGAACATTGCCATGATTGTTACGATGCTGAAGAATGCAACTG
>CAZOAF010000024.1:0-10714 GCA_964577775.1 uncultured Thermoplasmatales archaeon
TCTTCGGCTGGCACGTTCCATTTCCATGGGTAGCTTTTGACTGGCGTCCGCTGCTTGAGCCCCCAACAAAGTAAGTGATTCAATCCCTGCTTCCGGGATACCATCTGCACTCCTTGTTTTCCATGGGGCAAACATGCCTTGTCTTGCACGGGGGACCTGCATTCTCAAATATAACGGGGGCTACTTTTTTTACAAGACCGAGCATTTTCCATGCCAAGGCGCGGATTTCCCACTGGGCGTGCAGGCAGCAGCGCAGCTCGAAAAAGTTCAGCAGGGAACGGGCATTCATGGACACCATTATCTGGGTGCAGGCAGCATTTGGCAAAACATATCGGGCGTCCTCCACCGGAACGACCTCCCTGAATTTATCGTAGATGCCCCATATCTCCTCCATCGCATTCCTGTAATCCGCCTCCATGCCAGCCCTCTTTATCGAGGGAGGGACGACATAATCCATCTCGTTCTCGACATAACGCTGTGACTGCTGCGAGTAGGACGCGATGCGGTGGCGCACGAGCTGATGGGTCAGCGAGCGGGAAACATCCGATATTGCGAATGTGAAATATGCATGCTCTATAACACTCTCATGCCCGACCTTTATCACGTACCTCAAAATTTTTCTCAGTTGCCCCTCGTCGCTTTTCTTCAAATCCTCGATGGTCCCCTTGTAGTGTGTGAGCTTTGCTGCCATGGCAGATACCAGCTCGCCCTCGTGGGTATATGCCATCAGTTCGACTTTCAAATTTATTCCCTCTCCCTTATGAGATCCAGCAATCCGAACGGCCCGTCTACCTTCGAAAGTTCCTTCCTCTCTATTACCGGGATGCCCTCTATGTTCTTTCTGGACGAGGATTCTATGAGCAATACGGAATGGCGCTCAACCACCCTTGATATGTTCGACATTATTCTCGCCCTCTCAACTATCCTTCTGTCGTTGACACCGACCAGCAGAAGTTCGTCCATGAGTTTGGAAAGGGCGTTGAAAGGCGAGCGAAGCGTTGGCATAATCGATATTCCCATTGATTCCACCATCGACAGCATCTCATCGGTGATGCGCCGCTCCACCTCCAGCTCGTATTCGTCCATGAATTCCCTCAAATCTAGAGGTTTGAGAATTTCCTCCCCGAGAAAAGAGCTGATTTTTTCCGCAACATCTATGGTTGCCCTCTCCCCCTGCTCGTACATGCGTATCGTCCTCCTTGATACGCCCGCCGCCCTCGCCAGCTGGCCGAGAGATATGCCCTTCGCCTCCCTCAGCCGTTTTATCCTCTCGCCGTCCAGGTTGGCGTAAAATCCGCCGGGGGCAGCCGACACTATGGGCATTATGCCCCTGAGATAATCATTCAATGTTTCGTATGTGATTATGGGAACCTTATACCTGTAATACAGGGTTTCATCCTCGAGAGGACCGGAGCTTGTTCGGTTTCCTATGAGAAGCGGGACTGCCTCCAGATGCTTTGCAAGCAGGAGGAGTTCCCTTGCAACGTCCTCGCTGAGTGCGTCTATGTTGTTCAGTACCTTCACCACCAGCAGTGTGTCATCCCTCCGGGCGACAAAGTCGAAACTGGACGGGCGTATGGTGCATATGTCGGATACGTAGAATCCGGCCCTTGCCAGCAGGTTTCTGGTGTCTGCCAGCAGCTCTTTTTTCATCAAACTAAAATACTACTTTCACATATAAAAAATTTGTGTGGCTTGGAATAGATGATACCGACTCGAGAAAGGGGATGTGCACGACCCATCTGGCGGGTGACATGGTCGAGGAACTCAACAATCACGGACTGGACGTAATAGGCATGCCCCGCCTCGTGCGCCTCAACCCCAACATCCCGTGGAAGACAAGGGGCAACGGAGCGATTGCCATACAGTTCGGGAAGGGCGGCGGGAGGAGGAAGGAAATCGGCTACGTAAACGGGAAACGATACTGTTACAGCAGAAAAGTTTCAGATGGAAGGATGGATGTGGAGGAACTGGCTGGGGCACTTGACAAACTGATAAGGAAGAGGGCAATGCTGGACGGGGAGCAGACAAATCCGGGGCTCGTCATTTCCGAAAGGAAGACGCCCTACAACCTTTACAGGAAAGCTGTCAGAAGCATCGTAACCCTGGACGAGGTTGAGTACATATTGAAATCCGTGAATGCACTCTACATCCCCTACAAGAACGGCAGAGGGCTCATAGGTGCTTCGGCGGCGATTGCATGGCGGCCCCACGACCGCACATACGAACTCATAACGTACCGCAACGGCGGGAAGCGATGGGTCGATGAGGAGTCTGTAAAGAAGATGGACGGTATGCTCGGAAAAACTTTTGACAGTTACGATTACGAGAACAAGCATATACAGATAATGCCCAATTCTCCCTGCCCCGTGATGTACGGCGTGAGGGGGGACGATGAAAACGAGTTGCCCGTGGCAATGGATATAATCGTATCGGGGGAGATAAAAAGGTGGATGCTTTTCGAGAGCAATCAGGGAACGGACGAGCACCTGCAGAGGAGGAGGGCGGGCGAGGTGAAGCCTTACGAGTCGGTCATCGTAACGGGAAGGGTGAGCAGGGAACCGGTCACCATAACGGGCGGGCATGTTATATTTTCCGTATCGGACGGCGACGAACTGGAATGCGCCGCCTACGAGCCGACAAAGAATTTCAGGCATCTAGTGCGTAACCTGCATACGGGCGACAGGATAACACTTTACGGAGGGGTGAGGAAAACCCCGGTGACCCTGAATATCGAAAAGATGGAAATCCATTCGCTCACGGAAATCCGGAAAAAGGTGGAGAATCCTGTATGCAAAAAATGCGGAAAGCACATGAAATCGATGGGAAATGGGAAGGGATACCGCTGCGCCGTATGCGGTGCCACCGCCGGGGAGGAAGAAGCGGTTTTTGAAAAAGTTGACAGGAAGATAAAGCCCGGATTTTACGAAGTTCCTGTTGTGGCAAGAAGGCATCTGTCAAAGCCCCTCAAGAGATTCATGCCATCTCCAGATAAACATTGAATGTCGTTCCCCTGCCGTCCCCGCCGCCTCCTGCCCCCTCCTCTATCTCTATCCACCCCCCGTAATTCTCGACGAGTTTTTTTACCAGGTAAAGACCCAGACCGCTGCCCGGGCTGCCCCTCCTCTTTATCCCGGGTTTGAATATATCCCTTCTCATTTCCTCGGGGATGCCCTTGCCGTCATCCTCTATGGACATCTTGCAGAACGTCTTTCCGTCTTTTTTATATTTGTCACAGCGTATGGAAATGTGCTTGCAGCCGCCGTGAATGATGGCATTCTGTATGAGATTCGAGAATATGTTCTCCGTCAGGGGTCCTGCCTTTACCACCGCCCGGCTTTTTTCATAGTCTATTTTCACCCCGAAGTCCTTCGCCTGCTGGGAATTCGTTTTTATTGCCCTTAATATGACCTCGTCTATCACCACAGGGGATGTAACAACATTTCCCTCCGCCTCGCGCAATTCCCTGATCTTCTTTATGAGGTCCGTGCTTGCTCTTGCGGCACTCAGCGCGTTGGAAACCAGGCTTCTCTGCTCGGGGTCGAGATTGACGCTATCGAGAATCTCAAGATTTCCCTGCACCACCATATTCCTGTTTGCGACGTCATGGCGAAGAAGCGAGTTGTAGAACTCCTTTTCCTCCTCTGCCTCCTTCTGCTCGGTGATGTCGCGATATATTCCGAAAATCCCCACCTGTACGCCATCTACGAATATCGGAGCGCCAAGCAGAGATACCGGAACAAGCGAACCGTCCTTCCTTTTCCTCACCGTCTCCATGGCCACGGTTTTTCCCCGCATCACTTCCTTGGTGATTCCCCTGCCCTCTTTTTCTTTTCCATCTGGCAGTATGAAATCGTCCAGATTTTTCCCCTTTATCTCATCCAGCGTGTAACCGAACAGTTTTATAAATGCGGGGTTCGCATCTATGACATTATGATCTCTATCAAGGGAAGCAATCGCCTCGGGGGTGCTCTCGAACAGCGCCTGGAAGTAGGTTTTCTGTTTATTTAACTCCTCCTGTATCTTCTTCCGTTCCGTAACGTCCCTGATTGTTACGAAGCTGCCTATTATCTTGTCGTTCCATAATATCGGGGAGGCATTTAATTCAGCATCCAGCGTCCCATCCCTGCATTTCAACACCAGCTCGAGATTGGTAATTTTGTTCCCCTTCATCATTTTTTTGACTGCTTTTCTGAGAATGTCACGGTAATCAGGGGCAACGAATTTTCCGAATTCCTCACCTATTATCTTTTTGTCCGTCGTTCCGGCCATATCGGAGAAATGGGAGTTTGCATAATCTATCCTGCCAGAGGTGTCGATGACACATATACCCTCGCTTGCGGTTTCGGCAAGTATGCGAAAGTCAACCTCTGCCGCCGTTTCGACGGGCAGTTTGAATTTCAATATTGCATATACAAGCACGAATGCCATGCCGAGGTCGATGCTCGAACCCACCGGAAACTGGGCGGTATTCAGTGCAACACTGAGTGCCTCGTAGCTCAAAAATGAGAGCATGCTGGAAAGAGGTACCGCAATCAGAACGTACAAACTCTGATATTTCTTTATGCCTGCGCTTTCACGGTAGTAACGGAAAATCAAAAATGTGGAGAAAATGACGAGTATGAGTGCAATCATATCATTCGCCTGCAGAAGAGGGCCGTAAACGGGTTCGATCCCGAAACCCCTGACAGCCACGCCCTCGACATAATAACCGTTCAACAGTGAAAGAAGGAGTAAAAACGCCGGACCGTAAACCAGGGGGTACCATATCTTTGTTTCCAGATAACCGGTGTACGAAACTATGAAGTGGAAGAGAAGGGGTGCGATAAATATCAACCCCGCTGCACCCATTTTTGCAAGCGGCAGGGCGTAGGGGCTGTCTGCCCCGACTATATTTATCAGAAAAATGCTCATGTTCCACAAAAATACATCGAGACAGAACAGTGACAGTACGGTGATATAAGCCTTACGCGGTTTTTTTGTGAGTAGGTAAAAGGCAATGGACGGAAGGAATATGACCGCCAGGAACGACGGCACCAGATACACATAATCTGTCATGTTCAGGGATAAATATCACTTAATTGATATAATAAACTTTATATTTTTTTCAACAGAGGGCGGCGGGGCGGCAACGGTACGAAAAAACCGATGGTTTTATATACGAGCACAACATTATCAATATGATAGCAAAAAGATAGCAAACTGGGGGGAGGACAAATTAGCTCTCTACTCCAGGTGGTTTAAACACCGCCTTCTCCCCCCGCCCCTTTCAAAATTTTCGGTTTTGTACCCCGAAGGATATGAAATAAAAACGGAAAGAGGCCCGAGCCGGGATTTTCAAACAGGATACACCCCTCTTCCTTCGATGATGCAGTCCTTCTTTTGAACCCGAGACAAGGGATCCACAGTCCCTTATGTTACCGCTACACCACCCGGGCCATGATAGGGGAATGCATCGCCATATTTTATTATTTCGGGCTACAATGCCTTTGTAAGAAGAAACAGAGCGAGCAGGAATATCCACTCACCATCCAGGAGTATGCCATAGTGGGTTTTGGGTATGTCGGCCTTTCTGGAAAAGTACAGTATGTAGAAATAGCCGTACAATATGCAGAATACCAGTACGGGAATATAAATCATAAATAACGAATTGTAGAATGCAAAAATGACCCACGGTACGAGGAGTGTATTCATTGCCAACAGGAGAAACTTCGTGTTTCTCAGTCCGAGTTTTACGGGAATGGTCTTGACTCCTGCCGCCGCATCCCCTCTTATATCCCTCATGTCGAAAAGTACGGTATTGACCATACCCTTGATGAAAATAAACGAAAAGAGTATTGCGACCAGAGATTTGTTAAAATGGAAAACAGCCGGCAGTAGAGATGCTTCCATTGCCCAGGACAGCGATACCGTCACATTCTTCCCTATGAAATAGTCCTTGAGCCGGAAATTACGTATCCTCATACTGTAAACCACCCCGAACAGCAGGGGTGTCAAAAGCACGATTATGCTCGCCGGGTGTGCCACGGCGCCGAACAGCAGAGCGACGATGTAGGAACCTACGGCTATGGCAATTATGCTGGTATTTCCACTGACATAATATTTCTCTCGCTCCGGGAAATTCAATGAATCTTCTTTCCGGTCGGTCAGAAGATTGAGATTGTAAACACTGAAAGTCACCAGAAATGCACTGATGAGGGACATATTTGTACTGATGCCGAAAAGCATGAAAGATATGTATGCCACGGAAAAGCCGCTAAGAGCGACATTTATAGGTGTAAATAACAGCAGCGAAATGAATTTTCTGAACCAGACAATAAGACCTTCAGATGTCCTCCAGTTCCAGCCTTCTTGCCCGGCTCTTGTAGTACTCAAATAGCTCTCTACCCCAATTTATCGCCCCTTGCTCTCTACTCACTAAATCGTGAGACGCATCATATATTCCATCCAGTCCAAACAGCCCCAATGAAAATATGGAATCGGTGACGGTAAACGCCACCCTCACATCTTCATTAATTTTCCAGATGGAAATGTTTTTGTCTCCCAGCACTTCCTTGAATCCCTTCTTGTCCTTTCCGACAAGTTCTGTCACCACATCATCCGTAAGAACCAGATTCACCTTTGTCCCGCCCTTCAGAAGTTTTTTTATCAGCGGGATGAACGCATCAACGAATATCGGAGAAACACCGAAAAATTCCTTTGCCTTTCTTGCCAATTCCATGTAGACGGTGAGTGTCTTGAATATATCCCTGACGTTTGATGTCAGAACATTGTACTCTCCTATCTCATCAATCCTTCCGAGAAATTCTTTCGGGATGGCATGAACATCATGTGTTAGCCAGAAATCTTTATTTTTTTCAAGGATGGCCATCGACCCCACCATTTCCGATAGTTTCGAGGATATAACGTAGCCCACGGATGTGAGGTGGTATCCATCTTCCTTTTCAACAAGTAGACTTTCCTTTTCCAGGTCCCTTGCAGCATGTATGATGGTTGATGAACTAACACCTATCTCGTCGCGCAGTTGCCCGGAGGTTCTGCATCCTTCCATCAAACCCATCATCATTTTAGCTCTCACCCCGGAAGACGTTATGCTTTTCAGGAGGTCACCTACCTCCTCATACATGGAATACCTGTTCCTCCCCATGTATTACAATATTGTCTTCTGGTATTTATAATATTCGAAGTCATATATATTGTAAACGGTTGACAAAATTGTTCTCTCAGAACAACCGTTATCTGTAGGGCAGTGTAAAACAGAACCTATTTCCCTCCTCCCCGCCCTCCGCCCATATCCTGCCCCCGTGGCATTCCACGATCTTCCTGCAGATTGCAAGGCCAATGCCCACACCCCCGTACTTTTCCCGTTCGTGAAGACGTTCAAATACATTGAATATGCGCTCGCGGTCTTTCGCGGGAATTGGAATTGAATTGTCCTCAAATACAAAAGTGTGGCCTTCTTCGTCCCTACTGGATTCTACGCGGACACGGGGATTGGGACCGGTATTGAATTTCATCGCGTTCTCTATGAGATTCGCAAAGAGTTTTTTGATTTCCTTCCTGTCCGCCACCACAATCGGAAGAAGTGAACTTCTCACACTTCCGTTTCGCTCATCTATGAAATCATCCATCTCGGCACATACCTCGATTAGAATTTCGTTCAAATCCACCTCCGACATGTTCTCATCCCTTCCCACCCTCGAAAGCTCCAGAAGACCGTCAATCATATCGCCCATCCTTTCCGCTGCGGCGAGCATTCTTGAGATGTAGAATCTTCCGCGCTCGTCGACCATATCTCCGTATTCCTCTTCCAGAAAAGTACCGAATGACTTGATGGAACGCAGAGGTTCATTCAAATCATGAGAGATGGTGTACAGAAATTCCTCCTCTTCCTTCACAGCAAATAATCCCATGGATATTTAAATATATTGAGGATGAAACAATTATATATCCCCTTCAAATATTCAGCCATGGCAGAGAGCGGAAAGGATAAAATTATTGCAGGCGTGCTTATCGCCGTAATCATAGTTGCAGCGGGTGTATTTGCGTACTACAATCTCCCGAAGAACGAGAATAAAGAGAACGGGGTTCCGATACTGACCGTTTCCTACGGGAACGAGACTTACACATACACGCTCTCGCAACTGGAGAAAATCGATGATTTTTCCGGGAAGGGCTCCTACAAAACTTCCCACGGTTTTATAAGAGAGGCAAAGGGTTATACCGGGGTGAGAATGACGGAACTTATGGATGAAATCGGCGCTGCCTGCAACCACGGAATCGAGGTCATCGCGGATGATGGCTATTCTGTAAACTATACCTGCGATGAAATCAACGGTAACGTGACCGTTTATGACTCCTCCGGGAACGAGACGGGAAACGGAGGTGTTACGATGATTCTTGCATATTCCGAGGACGGGGACTACAATTTTGATGACGGACCGCTGCGCATTGCCTACGTGAACGGGCAGGGAACCATCACATCCTCAAAACTGTGGGTAAAACATGTGGTGGAGATAAAGGTTATCTGAGAGGTATTAGAGATTCCACCACTTCCTTCAATTTGGGAACCGTATCGTAGTGCTCGATATCGGGGGGTTTTATCCATCGATACTCAGTATGCTCCCAGTCGATTTTTATTGCATCTGTATTTGAGCGGAAAAGAAACGGGTGCACTGTCCACGTTTTCCCCTCGGCATCATCGAAAAATTTTACGGGTGAACCCTCCTTTTCCATCTTCACATCGGATGATGAAAGCCCCGTTTCCTCCTCCACCTCCCTCGCCGCCCTCCCGGAGATGATGTCACCCTCCTCGACATAACCGGATACGCATGCCCACTTTCCCCTGTGCGTGCCAACCCTGTCGCTTCTCTTCAGCAGAAGGATTCTCCCCTCGTGTCGAATCACACATGTAACCACGTCCGGCATTTCATCACCTGAATCTCATGACAAGTTTGCTGTTCGATGCGATTGCATCCACTATGTCCCTGCCATGCCTGCTGTTCCTGCTTACCTTTATGCTCCCCTGCTGCGAGAGGGAACCGGATAGAATGACTCTGCCGTCCGCAAGAACGTCCATCTCCCTGCCTGCGTGCGCGCTTCCTGCCTGGAGCACTATGAAATTCTTCCTTTTTATCACAGACGGCACAATCTCGGATGATGCAACGAGCGGCTGGACGTTCAGCTTTATGCCGGCCTCCTCCTCTATTCTCGATATTGTCTTGCCCGCCTTGCCTATTATGCGGGGGATATTTCTCTCTTCCACGTACACCATGGCCGAGCTGTCGGATTTAACCTCCACCTTGACTCTGCCGTCCACGTATCGCTCTATTATCGAGCGGAGGGACATCTCGGCAAGTTTCCCCAGAGAATTTTTTGCCTTCTCGCCTCCGACCGCCATGACCACCACCTGCTCGCCGTACGTGTATATCTCATACAGATCCTTCTTGGTCCTGAAATCCCTGACAACTATCACCGGGCGGGCAAGGTCGGCATCCTCCATTCCCGACGGCATCTTCACCGTGAATTCCATCTCCAGTATCTGCTCTATTTTTCCGCCCTTGATGTGTATGACCGTATCCGCAACCTGCGGTATCATGCCAAGCTCGACCCGCCCTATCAAACGCTGGACCGCATCTATGGCGCGGTTTGCATGTGTCACCCCTATGAGTCCTATTCCCGCAAGGCGCATGTCCGCAAATATGCGGAAATCCTCGCTTTTCCTCACCTCGTCGTAAACAACGAAGTCGGGGCGCACCAGCAGTATTATGTCGGAAGTCAGTTCCATGCTGTTCTCCAGTGGAGCGTACTGGGTGATTTCATCGCCGACCTGCAGGTCTCTGGGGCTTTCCATTGTCTTCACGATTGCCCCGCTGTCCTTCAGATACTCCGCAACCGCCTGTGCAAACGTGGACTTGCCGGAACCCGGCGGACCGGAAACCAGGACACCCCGGCGGTAATCCACCAAACGCTCCCTTGTTTCCCCGTCCAGTTCGTAGTCGCCTATGGACAGCTTTATGACGGGGCGGGTTGCCGTTATCTCGAACCTGTCGGAAAACGGCGGGCGTGCGATAACAACTCTCATGGGACCGAGCTGGACAACCGTAACTCCCTTTCTCTCTATCTCTATGAAACTGTCCTTCTCCCTTTTGGCAGCCTCTATTATCTCCCTGCTCATCGCCTCCATGTCCTTCTCGCGGAGTCTGCTTTTTCCCGCCTCCACTATCTCGAAACTGCCGGGCTTCCCCCTTTTCGCATAGGGCACGCATCCCTCCCTGAGATGGATGCTCATGACACCCTCGTCGAAATACTGCCCTATGTTCAACTCCATGGAAACCTGCTCGGGGCGGATGTAGTGCGTCTTGAGCCCTTTCGCCTCCGCAACGTGTGCCTGCAGGTGGTCTGACGTGAAGAGAATCGCACGGCTTTCCTCAGATATTCTCCTCACCATCGCATCTATCTCCCCAGGACGGGATATCTCCTCGGGGGTGGGACGGCTTCCAACGAAGTGAAGGTTTATCTTCCCTTCCTGGTGGAATGTCTGCAACTGGACTATCTCGTTCAGCCCGCTTATGCCGCTTTCGAATCCCTCGTTTGCCTGATGCTCGAGTTCAGCCACGACAGCCTCCGGGATGATTATGTCCGCGTCCTCCAGCTCGCCCGCGCTTATCAGTTCTGTTATCCTCCCATCGACTATTACCGAGGTATCGGGAAC
>CAZOAF010000025.1:0-10678 GCA_964577775.1 uncultured Thermoplasmatales archaeon
GGATGGCATCGGCGGTGATGCTCGAGATAATAGCATTGAAAAACAAAAAACTCTCGGAACTGGTAGCGGAAGTACCGGAATACCATCTTGCAAAAACAAAGGTGAGATGCAGCAATGAAAGGAAGAAAGAGGTCATGGACTCATTTGTAAA
The DNA here is from genome assembly GCA_964577775.1 of uncultured Thermoplasmatales archaeon. Taxonomy (GTDB): domain Archaea; phylum Thermoplasmatota; class E2; order UBA202; family DSCA01; genus VBQP01. The sequence continues at coordinate 152 of CAZOAF010000025.1, forward strand.
AAATGAAAACGGGAAGGTGGATTTAACCGACGGGGCGAAAATTTACTTCGAAAACGGCTGGGTTCTTGTGCGCCCTTCCGGAACGGAGCCCATAATACGCATCTATGCAGAGAGCGGGGACGAAAACACGGCGAACAAACTGGCCGAGGAATACAGAGAAAAACTGGAAGGGCTGACCGGGAGTTCGTGAAACACCTGTTTTCAACGGCGGCATATCTGTCTGCGCCAGATGATAGGGCAGAAAAAGGTTATATTTTACAAGTGGATACTCCTCACATGCCCGAACTCTCCGAGCTGCTGAAGGACATGATGGGAAAGCCATCGCCCATACGCCAGATAATGAAGATGGCAAGCAACAGAAACATAATAAACATGGGGCTCGACCCCGACGAGGTGATTTCGTACGGGGGAGGATGGGTGGGGCACCATGCGCCCGAACTTTTCAGGGAAAAGTACGTCGATACATGCTCCGACAGGGAAAAATTTCACGATGCCGGAAAATACAGCCCGACTCTCGGTTTTCCGGAGGCAAGAAATGCCATAGCAGACATGGAAAGGGAACTTTTCGGGGTGAATATAACCGAGGAGAACGTGATAATCGGGGCGGCATCGACCCAGCTCACCCACGACATTTTCGTAACACTTGCAAATCCGGGAGAAAGCGTGCTCATGCTCGACCCGACATATGCAAATTACGAGGGGCAAATAGAGATGGCGCTCCGGGGAAGCAGGATTGCCCGCCTTCCCGTGCTCGACCCCGAGACATGGGAATACATCCCGTCGGTTGACGATACCGTTGAAGAATTCAAGGAGATGGTGGACAATGAAAAGCCCAGGATAGTTATTTTCCCCTCGCCCGACAACCCGTCATCGCAGGTCGTCCCGCACGAGATGGTGAAGGCATTCATGGATGTATGCAACGAGAGGAAGATTTTTCTTGTCATAGACCATGCCTACAAGACCCAGTGCTTCGGAAAAACGCCTGCGTACTTCTCATGGAGTCCGAACGATTACCCATACCTTGTTACAATCCATTCGAATTCGAAGTGGTGCAGGGGGCTGGGGCGGCGGCTGGGATGGATTGAGGCTCATCCGGATGTCATAGACGGTATGGAAAGAACGCAGCAGTGCTCCATGCTGTGCCCCGACACACTTCACCAGATGGCGATGACGGAGTACCTCGAGCAGGCAATGGGAGACGGCTCGCTGAAAAAATATCTGGATGACAGCCGGACGGCATACAAGAGGGCGGCAGATGCCACTGTGAATGCCATAGAGAAACATCTGGGAATGCCCCACCTCATCCCGCAGGGCGGGTTGTACACGCTCATGAAAGTTGATGAGGACGGGGACGGATTCGTGAAGCGTGTGCTGAAGAATACGGGAGTTCTCTTCATACCGGGCAAGGGATTCGGCTCCACGCTCAAAGAAGGGGTGAGGATAAGTTATGGTCCTCACGTGGAGAATGTCGGCGTCATAGAGGAAGGATTTGAAAGGGTGGCCGAATACCTGGGAAAAAACCGATAGGCAACAGAGATTATAAAGGTTATAAACACCAACTGCATTTTGATATAATGAACCGTGCCATGATGTGTGTGGCGATTTTTGTACTGTTGCTTGCAGGAATGCCGGCATTTGGCATAACATGCTGCCGGGAAAACCAGGATTTCGTTGAAATAAGGGTGGCAGTTTACGATTCCGTTTTGAAAAATATTTCGAGGGAAGCGAAAGATGCAGTAGAATATTCATGGGAGGATAACGGGACAAAGTACGAGATAGTGACCTCCATGATAAACAAGAGTGACCTGGTGAGAAAACATGTACTGACAGAGGGAAATTTTGATGTTCTGCTAATGCCCGGAAGCGGCCGCCCCTACTTCGACGCTTATGATTTGAGGTGGAGGAAAGAGGTCAAAAAATTTGTGGAGGACGGCGGCGGCTATGTGGGGATATGCGGCGGCGCAAACCTTGCATCCATGGGGTTTAACGAGAAGTTGAGCATAAACAACGTGCTCGGTATGTCAACGCTGGGAATCGCAAATGTATATGTGAATGACCAGCAGGGCGAGGAGTGGCAGTATCTGTGGAAATCAAACTGGAAGTACGGGCTGCCCCCGATAAACGTTTACATACCCGATTCCGGCAATCCCATAACGGGCAATTTTTACGACAGTTATAGAAATATAAGGTATGGAGGCGGTCCGGGAATGTACCCTGCTGGCGTGAAAAACGACAAATGCGGCGACATTGTGCCTCTTGCAATATATGCGGAAGAGCCGATGGAAGCGGCGCCGATTCATCGCTGGAAATGGGATGGCGGGGGATGGAAGATAGCGGCAAATATAACGACCGATATAAAGGGAGAATACGCAGCAATTGCCACCACTTACGGAAACGGAAGGGTAGTGCTTTTCGGCCCCCATCCGGAAAAAAAGACATTTTTCGGAGGACATATCGAGGAATTTCCCGTAAGAAAAAACACCCGCTTCACGTGGTTCATATACAATTGGAGTGATGGCATTTCTTCAAATAGAGACTACAACTGGTGGATGCTCCAGCGCTCCGTTGCATGGACTGCCTGCTGTCCCGTGCCGCATGAAAACAAGGAGGGTGAGGAAGTGGAAAGCGCTGGATTGATGGTGGTCATGAAATTTTTTAAATTGAATGCAGGATACCTGTGATTATGAAATTTTACATCATGCGCATCTTTTATAATATGCTTCTGCAAAAATTTTATATATTTGTTCTTATATATACCCTTTGAGGTGATGAAAAATGCCAGGTGGAGATAGAACAGGACCTGAAGGTCTGGGACCAAGAACAGGAAGAAGATTGGGATACTGCTCGGGCTATGACAGCCCGGGATACACGAAAGGAGTACCGAGAGGCGGCGGCGGATTCGGAAGAGGATTTGGCTATGGAGGCGGCAGAGGAGGGGGACGTGGCTTCGGACGCGGTTTCTGGGGCCGTGGCAGAGGTTTCTGGCGCGGGTACTACCCATACCACGAACCATACTACGAACCGACATATACGGGGCAGGACAAGGAAGCGGAGAAATCCTATCTCGAGGACATCGTCAAGGGTCTGGAAGAAGAAATAAAGGCAGTGAAAGACCGCATAAAGGAACTCTCCAGGAAGAAAGAGGAGGAGAAGGACAGTCCTTAAAACGGGCTGTCCGACACATAGAATATATGGAGGTGAAAAAATGCCGGGCGGAGACGGAACAGGTTCAAGACGGGGCGGCGGAGGTGGCGGTGGGGGATACGGACGCGGGAGAGGTGGTGGCGGCAGGGGAATGGGCGGCGGATTTTCTCAGGGTCCCGGAGGGGACTGTGTCTGCCCGAACTGTGGACACAGGGAACCGCACAAACTGGGAGCGCCGTGCTACTCCAGAAAATGCCCCAAATGCGGCACGCCCATGACAAGGGCCTGACTTCTGATAAAGTTATGAAGATGCGATGTATGTTGTAAACTATAACAAACATTAAGTAAGAAGAAATATTGACATGCGAAGGTGAAAAATGAAGATAGGTGTAACATCGACAGGAAAGGACATGGATGCAAATATAGACCCCAGACTCGGAAGATGCTCTTATTTCATAGTGGTAGACCCCGAAACCATGGAATTCGAGGTCATTTCAAATGAAAGCGCAGCCGCTGCCGGCGGGGCGGGAGTCCAGACGGCACAGATGATGGCGCGTACGGGAGTCGAGGTGGTGATAACGGGCAATGCCGGACCGAATGCATTCCAGACGCTGCAGGCAGCGGGAATAAAGGTCATCACCGGGGCGAGCGGAACCGTCAGGGAGGCGGTCGATAAATACATTAACGGGGAGTTGAAGGAAATCGACGAGGCAAATGTCGGCAGCCATGCGGGTATGGGCGGCGGAGGCGGTAGAGGGACGGGCGGTGGTATGGGTAGAGGCGGAGGAACGGGTGGTGGCTACTGAAGTGGAGATGATGACTCGCCAACCACAATAAATAATAGAATGGAGAAGGGTTAAAACAATGAAAGCCAATCTTGACTGCATACCGTGCTTTCTCAATCAATCGCTGGAAGCAGCCCGAATGGCAACCGGTGACGAGGAAGTGCACACGGAAGTCATGAAAAAGGTGATGGCTCACCTGCAGGGCGTCTCCTTCGGCAGTTCCCCCCCCGAAATATCGAGGGAGGTACACGCATTGATAAAAAAAATCACGGGTTCTGATGACCCCTACAAGAAGGTGAAGGAGGAATCCAACATAGCGGCAGGAAGGCTATATCCGGGACTCAAAGAGATGGTTGAGAGAGCGGATGACCCGCTGCTGGCCGCACTGAAGCTTTCCATAGCCGGAAATGTCATAGATTTCGGCACATCCAACCGCTTTGATATCAGGGATATGATAGACAGAATGGAAAATGAGGGGATGGGAGATTCTTACCCCCTATTCAAAAAATTTCTGGATAAAACAGAGAGCGTTGTATATCTGGGTGACAATGCGGGAGAGGTTTTTTTCGATAGGTTATTGATCGAGAAGCTTGCGGACATGGGAAAGGAGATAACATATGTGGTGAGGGCGAATCCCATCATAAACGATGCAACCGTCGAGGATGCAAAATATGCAGGCATCGACAGTATTGCAGAGGTCATTGCAGGAGATGAGGGGCAGGCAATATCTGCACCCGGAACGTTGCTCTCCCGTGCATCCCCCGAATTCATGGACAGATTCACGGATGCAGACATGGTGATATCGAAGGGACAGGGAAACTATGAATCGCTCAGCGATGTCACTCGCAGCATGGTCTTTCTGTTGATGGTAAAATGCCCTCTTGTGGCACGTGACATAGGCATGGAAGTGGGCAATCCAGTATTGAAGGTGAAAGAATGATAGTATCGGTAGCAAGCGGAAAGGGAGGAACGGGAAAAACGACGGTTGCAACAAACCTTGCATTGAGCATAGGGAAAGCACAGCTCATCGATTGCGATGTCGAGGAGCCCAATGCAAATGTCTTTCTAAGGGCAAAACTGGACGAGAGAGAGGATGTTGCCGTTGATATCCCGGAAATAGACGATGAAAAATGTGATTACTGCGGCAAATGCGCCGAGTTCTGCAGGTACAACGCTCTTGCGGTGCTGCCCTCCAAGGTGCTAGTATTTCCCGAGTTATGCCATTCATGCGGCGGTTGCGAACTTGTATGCCCGAGGGGCGCAATAAGCTGGAGGAAGGAAATCATAGGCAAGATAGAACACGGCAGGGCGGGGGATATGGATTTCTACCACGGGCTGCTCAACGTGGGAGAGATGAAGACCATCTCGCTTCTCAAGGCTCTGAAAAAGAAGGTCGACAGCGGCATGGATGTCATACTCGATGCGCCGCCGGGAACATCATGCCCCGTCATAGAGACAGTAAGCGGTTCCGACTACTGCATTCTGGTAACGGAACCCACCCCGTTCGGGCTGCACGATTTGAAACTGGCGGTTGATGTGATCAGGAAAATGGGCATACCATTTGGCGTGATAATAAATCGTGACGGCGTGGGCGATGAAAATGTGGAGAGATACTGCAAAGAGAACGGGATAGATGTCATCATGAAGATACCCCACAGCAGGGAAATCGCATACCTTTACTCGAAGGGCATCCCTTTTACGGAGGAGATGCCGGAGTGGAGGGAGAAATTCAGAAATCTTTTCAACCGGATAATGGAGGAGGTGGAAAAATGAAGCAACTCACCGTGATAAGCGGGAAGGGAGGAACGGGCAAGACATCCATCACGGCGGCGTTCGCAGCCCTTGCAGATGCCGTTCTCGCGGATTGCGACGTCGATGCTTCGGACCTTCACCTGATTCTCAATCCGGATATCAAAAAAACGGAGGAATTCCACGGGCTGGAGATTGCGTCCATAGACAAGGAAAAATGCATAGACTGCAAGGAGTGCCACAATGCATGCAGATTCGATGCAATAGACGAGGACATAAATCTCATAAAGGAGAGATGCGAGGGATGCGGCGTGTGCGAGTACGTGTGTCCCGTAAACGCCATAAGCATGGTTGAACGGGATTCGGGCTTTTCCTACATATCCGAAACACGCTTCGGGCCCATGTCCCACGCAATGCTTTTGACCGCCGAGGAGGCATCCGGAAAACTCGTGACCGTGGTGAGGGAAAATGCAAAAAAGCTTGCGGCGGAGGCGGGGCGGGATACGATAATAATAGACGGACCGCCCGGAACAGGATGCCCGGTCATTTCCTCTATAACGGGCGTCGACCTCGTTCTTATTGTGACCGAACCCACGCTTTCGGCGATTCACGACCTGCAGCGCATCCTGGATGTTGCAAACCATTTCAGCGTGCCAGCCGTGGTGTGCATAAACAAATACGACATAAATACGGAAAATACGGGAAGGATAGAGGACTACTGCAATAAGAATGATATAAAAATCGTGGGCAAACTCCCCTACGACGCCGTCTTTACGGAGGCGATGATTCACGAAAAAAGCGTGGTCGAATACTCGGACAGCGAGGTGGCACGGATTATAAAACGGATGTGGGAAATCATTCACGGAATGCTTCACAAAGAATGAGTCGTTTGTGCATTTGATTTACACAAACGTTATATATGCAAATCCCTATTACGGGCTCGATTGAGATGTTCAACCTATACAAACAGGATATTCACAGGGCGAGAAAACCCACAAAGTTGTGGTACAAGGAAGCCAAGAAGATAGAGAGTTCCGTCAGCACACTTCTGGGACCCAACGGAATGCACAAGATGACGGAGGACGGGGAGATTCTGACAAGCGGAAAAGACGTGCTGGACAACATAGAGCTGGGCCCGATGGCAGAACCGATTACAGAGAGCGTGAACGCCCAGTACCGTGAATTCGGGGACGGGACAACATCGCTTGCCCTCCTGCTTTCGCGTTTGATATCGAAGGCGAACGAGCTTTCCGCCGAGGGAGTGCCAATGCCCATGATAATATCGGGCTACAGAAAAGCCATGGATGCCGCGATATCTGCCGTGGAAATGGAAACACGGAAAATAGACAGGAAGGACATCGAAAGAGTGATAAGACATTCTGTGTCGGGCTCGTCGGCGGACGAGGATGCAATAGTTTCCGTGATACGGGACTCGATTCTGTTCCTGAAGGAGCCGGACGAGGACAACATCACCATACTCACCGAGCAGGGGGGTGAGGGCTCGGAGGTCATAATGGGGCTCAAAATGGATTACAACCGAGTAAGGGATGACATGCCCGAGAAGATGTACGATGTCAAAATCGCGCTTCTTGACAAGGTGGCACCGAGAAAATCCAGCCTGGACATGAAGTTGAGCATAACGAGCAGGGAGGCATACCGTGCGGCTGCCGAGATGGAGAGAAACCAGATGAAGGAATTTGTCGGCAAGCTGGAGGAGATGGGCGTTGGCGCGGTATTCTCTGAGGGGGAGGTGGATGCAAGGGCTGCCGAGATGATGGCAAAGAAGGGAATAATGGGGTTCGAGAAGGTCAAGGGGGACGACATGAAGGAAATAGCCGAGGCGACGGGGGCGCAGAAGATAAACATGACAAGTCTTTCGGAAAACGACCTCGGCTTTGTCGGCATACTCGACGATTCCCAGGAGGAAGGATGCATAGGGGGCGTATGCGTAACGTGAGGTGATGATATGGTAGTACTGAACGATGTAAAGAATTCCAACAAAACGACGATAATTATTCACGGAATGGACAGCAGCCGCCAGGGCGAGATGGAGAAGCACATAAGGAAGGCGGTGAAAAACGCATTGAACGCCCTCGACTCGGGCGTTGTGCCAGGATACGGGCTGATGTACATGATTATGGCAGAGCGCATAAGGAATGGGGCGCTGTCCGCAAACGGGAAGGAGGCTCTTGCGATGGAGGGAGCAGCCCGGGTAATGGAGGACATGTACGGAACTCTTGCAGAGAACTCCGGAAGCAACCCGGTGGATGCATTGATATCAATGAAAAAGGCGATGGCTGACGGAAGTATCGACATAGAGAGGAATGTCCCCGCATCCCAGTTCATGTCAATGCTCAAAAGGGGAATGGAATCCTCCATCGGGATGCTGAGGACGGACGAGGTTCTGAGTGCGAAAGCCCTTGATTCTGACGGGTTCAGCGCGGGGGGTTCAAAAGTAACGATATACACCTCCGAGGGATGCCCGTGGTGCGCTAGGACGAAGGAATATCTGAAATCAAAGGGAGTTTCATTCAAGGAGGTTAATGTCTCGAAGAATCCATCTGCAATACAGGACATGATAAGGGTCTCCGGGCAGACAGGAACACCCGTAACCGTAATAAAGGGACAGGCGGTTGTGGGATTTGACAGGGCAAGACTCGATTCGCTGCTGTGAACCGCGCCGTATTGCCCGGGAAGATGAGCGAAATGGGCAGTGCCGAAAAGTACATGGAATTCTACAGAAGGAAATCCGGCAGGGAGATGGCGGAGAGGGAACTGGATTTCATAGACGGAATGCTCGGGGGGTGCAAAAAAATATTGAGCGTCGGGTGCGGTCCCGCGGTGATTGAAGGCGAGATGAAAAGACTGCATCCGGATGCGGATGTGGCAGGAATCGATATCTCACCGGAAATGCTGAAACATGCACCGGAATCGGTTCATGCGGTAATCGGAGATGCCCGTAACATGGGTTTTCGCGACGAAACATTTGACTGCGTTCTCTACCTCACGTCGCTCGAGTTCATACCGGATTGTGAAAAAGCCATGGAAGAGACACACCGTGTTCTGAAACACGGGGGGAAGGTTCTCGTCATGATGCTCAACCCCGAATCACGGTATTTCTCCGGAAAATACGGAAACAAGGATTCGTACATCAGGAAAAACATAAAACACCGCGATATCGGGTCGATGAGGAAATGCATCACGAAATACTTTGACATAAAAAGCGAGGGATATTTCCTGGGGATAAAGGACGGTGACATAGTGGAAAGCAATGACCCGGAAGTTGCCAGTCTGTACGTGCTGGAGGGCATGAAGAATGGAGAGTGATATAGCCTTCGGTCCGGTGCCTTCGAGGCGGCTGGGGCGAAGCATGGGAATAAACAACATACCTCCGAAAATCTGCACGTATTCGTGCGTTTACTGCCAGCTCGGGAGAACGCTTGACATGCAGGTCGAACGGAAAGAATTCTACAGCCCCGAAAAGGTGATGGGAGAAGTTGAAAGGAAGGTAAGGGAGGCGGAGGACTCGGGGGAACGGGTGGACTACCTGACATTTGTGCCCGACGGCGAGCCCACGCTCGACATAAACCTGGGCAGGGAGATAGATATGCTCAAGCAGACGGGCATAAAAATCGCAGTCATAACCAACTCGTCGCTTATATGGAGGGAGGATGTAAGGAACGAGTTGTGCGGGGCTGACTGGGTCTCCCTCAAGGTTGATTCGGTAACGGAGGATACATGGCACAGGGTGGACAGACCCCACGGAAGGCTCGAGCTTGGCAAAATAATGGACGGGATAGAGGATTTCTCGCGTGACTTCGAAGGGGAACTTGCAACCGAGACGATGCTGGTCAGCGGTTTCAACGATGGAGAGGACGAGACGGGAAGGATTGCCTCCTTCATATCTGGATTGAAAACAGATAAAAGCTACATCTCCATACCGACAAGACCTCCGGCAGAGAAATGGGTGAAACCTGCCCCCGAGTACAACATAAATGCCGCCTACCAGATTTTCAGCAATGCCGGAATAGATGCGGAGTATCTGATAGGATACGAGGGAAACGAGTTTTCATCCACGGGAAATGCGGAGGAGGATTTGCTGGGGATAATGTCCGTGCATCCCATGAGGGAAGATGCGGTGAAAGAGTTTCTGGAGAAAGGCGGCGCCGGCATGCAAGTAATCGAAAAAATGCTTGCCGGGGAAAAAATCATAGAACTCGATTACGGGGGAAACAGATTTTATATGAGAAAGCTATCCGGTAAACATCGATAGATGCGGAGATAAAATGGATGGAAAAACAAGGAAAAGAATTATCACCTCGTTCCGGAAGACCGTAAAGGGTTTCGGGACGATGCTCCCCATGCTTTTCGGCATCATACTTCTGCTAGGGCTGTTCAAGGTTTACGTAACGCCGGAGATGATTTCCTCCGTGTTCACAGACAGACCGTTCCATGACACGATGCTCGGCGCACTCATAGGCAGCATATCTACAGGAAATCCGATAACAAGCTACATAATAGGCGGCGGGCTGCTCGACGACGGGGTGAGTCTATTTGCCGTGACGTCATTCATACTGGCATGGGTAACGGTGGGGATGGTTCAGCTTCCGGCGGAGGCGGCGATACTGGGCAAGCGGTTTGCCCTCACCAGAAACGGTCTGAGTTTCGTTCTTGCAATTCTCGTCGCAATGGCAACCGTAATGACCATAGAGGTGATAGGTTGAGTTCCGGCGGTGGGAATGGCGGAGTGGGGATGGAGGGGAGGATGGACGGAGGGGGGGATGGGGGAAAAGAAGGTGGGAAGGGAATAAATGGCGGTGGAACGTTCCGGTACGGGATATACTTCCTG
>CAZOAF010000026.1:0-10662 GCA_964577775.1 uncultured Thermoplasmatales archaeon
AAGACGATTCGGGCAGAATCATAAACTTCATTGCCGTAAAATCGGACATAACCGAACAGAAGAAGATGGAAGATGCCCTGAAGGAAAGCGAGAAAAAATTCAAAAGTCTTGTGGAGAATGCAGATGATGGCATCTACATAATAACGGAGAATGGCTTCGAGTATGTGAATCCTGCATTCGAAAAACTGACCGGATATTCCCGCAAGGAGATACACGGCAAAGGATTCAGCTTCTGGAATATCATACATCCCGATGATGTGAAAAAGATAGAGGATAGGGAGAAAGCAAGAGAACAGGGCAAAAAAATTCCGAGCAGGTACGAATTCCGCATCATAACAAAGGACGGAAAGACAAGAACAGTGGAGGTAACGACGGTAAGCATAGGTAAAAAAGGAGAAGCAAGAGTCATAGGCATACTCCGTGATATGACTGAAAGGATAAAAGCAGAGGAAAAGATGAAGCGCATACTCGAGCAGGAAAGGGAATTCAAACTCGCAACTGCCCATTACTTCTTCAACCCGATTGCAATTGCAAAGGGTTACATTGACCTGACAATGGAAGAAATCCCCGAGGAGCAGAAAGAAAAATTAAAATCTGCCCGCCATGCGATAACAAGGGTGGAAAAAGTGGTCAAGAACGTGACTCAAAAAGGTGAGATACATGAATAGGGTGCTTATAGTTGATGACGAGCCGGACATACATGAAATACTGACGGTGTACCTTTCAAGAAAGGACATAGAGGTAGAAAACGCCCTCACCGGCGAGGAAGGGGTGAAAATGTACAGAAAGATGTTCGAGGAGGGCAGGGCGCCCGACCTCGTAATCATGGACTTGAATCTGTCGGGGGAGAAGGGGATGGAGGGGATAGACCTTCACAGGGAGGGGAAGGGCGGAAGGATTGACGGGGTTAAAGCGACCGAGCAGATACTGGAAATAAATCCCGATGCGGTCATATGGGGATACACCGCCTGGTCTGACACCGAATGGGCGGAGAGGCTCCGTAAGGCGGGAGCGAAAAAGGTGGTGAAGCGCCTGGTGTCATTCAGGGAGTTTGCAGAAATGGTCGCAGAGGAAGATTGAAAGCAAAAGATTTATAAAATTACACCTGTTTTATGAACAGGAATGGGGCATAATGAAGAATCTTTTCTTCATTCTGACCTCCCCCCATTCCGTGTTACCGATAATTCTATTAATACAAAATCCATAATAGATTATGCCAGAGGGGAAATTCATAATTGTCACGGGCGGTGTTTTGTCCGGTCTGGGAAAGGGAATTACCACTTCTTCCGTGGGTCTTCTGCTCAAGATGCAGGGATACAATGTAACCGCAATAAAGATAGACCCCTATCTCAACTGCGATGCGGGCACGATGAACCCGTTCCAGCACGGGGAAGTTTTTGTTCTCGAGGACGGGGGAGAGGTGGACCTTGACCTGGGAAACTACGAACGTTTTCTCGACGTCAATTTATCCAGCGACAACAACATAACAACGGGCAGGGTATACAAGGCAGTCATAGAAAAGGAGAGGAGAGGCGATTACCTCGGCAAGACGGTGCAGATAGTGCCCCACGTAACCGACGAGATACGGGAGTGGATAAAGAGGGTTGCGGCGGAAAGCGGGGCGGACATCTGCCTTGTGGAGGTTGGCGGCACCGTGGGCGACATAGAGTCCATGCCTTTCCTCGAGGCCGTCCGCCAGCTGCATCAGGAGGTTGGGCACGATAACGTCGTTTTCCTTCATACAACGTTGATTCCCGTGCTCGGGGTGGTGGGGGAGCAGAAAACAAAGCCCACGCAGCACTCGGTGAAGGAGCTGAGGGCGATAGGCATAGACCCGGACATAATCATAGGAAGAGCGCAGGAGCCTCTCGAGAGAAGCACGAGGGAGAAGATAGCTCTTTTCTGCAACGTGCCCCCCGAGGGGGTCATATCCGTACCCGATGTCGGGAGCATATACGAGGTTCCGCTTCTGCTGGACCGCGAGGGGCTGACGGATTTCATGATAAAGCGATTCAACCTCAAGAGGAAGGACGGGCTTGGCAAATGGGTGGAATTCGTAAACAAAATAAAGGGGGCGAGGAAGGAGGTCAGCATAGGCATAGTGGGCAAGTACACGGATTTGAGTGATTCCTACATAAGCATAGTGGAGGCGTTCCATCATGCGGGCGCCACCCTCGGCGTAAACGTCCGCGTCAGATGGATAGAGGCGGAAGACCTCGAAGGCGGCGATTTGTCCTCGCTGGAGGGTCTGCACGGAATACTTGTTCCCGGCGGCTTCGGCATGAGGGGGGCTGACGGGAAAATAGAGTCCATAAGATATGCGAGGGAGAATGACATACCTTTCCTGGGGATATGCTTCGGCTTCCAGCTTGCGGTCGTCGAGTACGGAAAGAACGTGCTGGGAATGGACTGCAACAGCATAGAGATAGAACCCGACACGCCCAACCCCGTCATAACGATACTCCCGGAGCAGGAGGGCGTGGAGGACATGGGCGGCACCATGCGGCTCGGGGCTTACAGCATAAGGGTCAAAGACGGAACGCTCGCGCACGACCTCTACGGGAAGGATGAGATATCGGAACGTCACCGCCACAGATACGAGGTGAATCCCGATTACATAGGCGAACTGGAAAAGAACGGGCTTGTGTTTTCGGGCGTATCCCCTGACAGGATAAGGATGGAGATTGCGGAACTTCCGAATCACAGATTTTTCATCGCCTCCCAGTTCCACCCCGAATTCAAATCACGCCCCCTCCGCCCCGCCCCCCTGTTCCACGGATTCGTGAGGGCATCTGCGGAGAAGGCAACATCGGGATGAGGATAAAATGGAAGGGGAAGAGAAAAAGTATCTCGTCGACTGGGAGGAAAATCTGTTTTCCATATACTGCGACCTTCTCGGAACAGCAAGGGAATGGATGCTGTCAGGGGCGGGGATACATCTGGACGAAATCGCCGACTGCATAGACGTCATAGAACGTGCGGGAGAGATTGCCGACGAGAGGACGGTAAATGCATACCCTGTTATCCGCCGGAATTACGGGAAGGTGAAGGATGCGATATCCGAAATCAGAAACTGCTACATGACCTACACATCAAACGAGAGAATGGACGGGAAGGCAATAAAGGAGATGATGGACGACGTCAGGGACCTGGAGGGGAAAATGCAGAGGGGCATAGGGAAGATGCAGCATGCAGCCGAGGAAATCAGCGACATAAATGAGAGGATGGCTTTCAGGAACACCATAAGGGGGTTAACCGATATGAGGAAGGTTATCAAGAACTTCAACGATTCCTTTTCACGCATAAAGGAAATCGAGTGGAACGCCGGCTACAGCAAGACCCGCGTGCGAATAATCCCGAAAAGCGGCTCCGCCTACCGTCCGATAAAGAGCAAAATGATGGACGTCGAAATCAGGGGCAATACGGAAATGGAAATATCCGTGAGCGACACCGCGATAACGGCGGAGGTGGGGAGCGGGGGGCTGTTCCTCAACTTATTTGCATTCGGAAAAATTCCAGATATGAACGCCGAGCGCATTACCATCGACAAAAACGAGGGGATGGAAATAGCGGGAGGCGGCAGGTGCGTCAAATTCGAACTGGAATACGGGGAGACAAAAATCACCGTAACGGAATAGGGAGCATCATTTGTAGAAAAGCACTACGAATCCTGAAGTAACCATTGTTATCAGCACCAGTATCGAAACCAGCCGTATGAGCAAAGTTCTCGTTTTCTTCTTCATATTATTCTCCTATCGATATTATAATGTCGCCGACACTTATTAAATCTACGCCCTTGCCCTCCAGTTTTCTCTCTATCTTCACATGCTCCGGACGTATCTCCATCTCGTTCCCGTCATGAGCGAACCGGTAGGCGCCTTCTTCCTCCAGCGAGCGTATTACGGCATCGCCGTTTTTCCCTATCTCACCGATGACAGCCCTGCTGTTTGCCTTGAATTCCGGCCCAACCACTGAATGAACCGGGGAGATGACTTTCACCTCCCTTATCGAAGGCGGCAACTCATCCAGCACGTCCAGGGATAATATGTTGATTGTTCCGGAAATAACCTCCGCCCCTTCGCGGATAACATCTGCATTCGCGGGGGCGACTATCTCCACGCTCTTCAACTGCGCATTGAGGGGCATGCCGTGCCTGCTCTTCCATTCCCTGAGTGTTGATATTATGCCCTTTATCACCTCCCCCTTCGCCTCCGCCCCTTCGTCGCGGAGAACCGGCTCCGGCCATGAGGATACGTGCACGCTCTCATCTCCCTCGCGGGCTTTGTAGTGCCGGTGGTATATCTCCTCGGTTATGTGGGGCAGGAACGGGGCGAACAGCTTCAATATGCCCAGCCCTATGGTATAGAGGACTGCCGCGGCATCGCTGTCATGCTCGTCGTATATGCGGTGCTTTGCCATCTCTATGTAATGGTCTGCGAACTCGTGCCACAGGAAGTACTCTGCCTCCCTGACCGCATCCGAATATTCGAAGTTCTCGAGGTGGGACGTGCATTTCTCCACGACCCCGCTGTAAAGGGAGAGAATCCATCTGTCCGCAATGTTCAGGGATTCGACATCCAGTTTCCCCGGTTTGACGCCCTCCACCGCCTTCCCGACAAAGTTTTCCGTGTTCCACAGCTTCTTCATCAAACGCTTTCCCCTCACCAGATCCTTGTACCGGAACGGGTTGTCCTCGCCGAGCTTGCACTTTGCGGCATAGTAACGCAGGGGGTCGGCGCCCTCCTCCTTCATTATCTCCAGCGGGTCTATGACATTCCCGAGACTCGTATGCATTGGCTTTCCGTCAGGGGCAAGGATGAATCCGCCCATCATTATCTCCTCGAACGGCTCCTTTCCCGTTATGAGAAGGCAGCGAAGCACGGTGTAGAATGCCCAAGTCCTTATGATGTCGTGTGCCTGCGGACGCAGGGACATGGGATAGAGTTTTTCGAAGAGTTTGTCATCCCTCTGCCAGAAAGTGTTGTACAGGGGGCTTATCGACGAATCCATCCACGTGTCGAATACATCCTCGCAACCCTTGAGTTTGCCGCCGCATTTGGGACACTTCTCCACGGGCGGCGGGTCGATGGTCGGGTCGACGTAGCACTGCTCCCTCTTCGCCACCACCACCTCCCCGCAGTCCTCGCATTCCCACAGAGGTATGGGCGTTGCGAAATATCTCTGGCGGGATATGACCCAGTCCCATTTCAGAGAGTTAACCCATTCGTCGAACCTTGTCCTCATGTATTCCGGATACCACTTTATCTTTCTGGATGCTTCCAGAACTTTGTCCTTGAAAGGCAGGAGTTTCAAAAACCACTGCTCCGCATTTATGAATTCCACGGGGGTCTTACACCTCCAGCATACCCCGACACTCTGCTCCATGCCCTCCTGCTTTATCAGTAACCCCTCTTTCTCCATGTCCGCTATGACGGCGGCGCGCGCCTCCTCCACCTTCATCCCCTCGTACTTCCCCGCAAGGCTGTTCATGCGTCCCTCGCCGTCTATGCATATATCCAGCGGCAGGTCGTACTTGAAAGCCTTTTCCAGGTCGTCCTTGTCGCCTATGGTGCACACCATGAGCATGCCGGTGCCGAATCCGGGGTCAACCGAGTCGTCCTCTATGATTTTCACCTTCTTTCCGAAGAGCGGGACGACGACTTCCTTGCCAACAAGCCACGGGGCGCGCTCGTCATCGGGATGAACGGCAACTATCTGGCATGTCGGGAACATCTCGGGGCGCGTGGTGGCTATCTCCATGTACTGCCCCCTGTCGTCGCGCCCTATGCCGTGGTATTTCTCTATCTGCTCCGGCTGCTCCTCGGCAAAATAGAATTTCACGGTATTGAGTTTCGTGTCCCTTGTGGCATGCTCTATCTCCGCGTCTGCCATCGCGGTCATGCATCTGGGGCACCAGTTTACCGGGAACTCGCCCTTGTAGATGTACCCCTTCTCGTACAAATCGATGAAAGAAATCTGGGTTATGCGGCGGTAATACTCCGCATCGGTCTGGTAATATATGCTCGGGTCCATGGACTCGCCCAGCATGGAGAACTGCTTCTTCATCTCCCCTATGTTCTTCTCTGCAAATTTCCTGCACAGTGCAATGAACTCGTGTCGGTCTATGTCCTTGCGGGTTATGCCCATTTGCTTCTCCACCCTCTCCTCTATGGGAATGCCGTTGACATCGAAGCAGAGCGGGAAGAAGACGTTGTACCCCCTCATGCGCTTGTAACGGGCAACGAAATCTATGTGGGTGTAGTGGACGGCATGCCCTATGTGGAGGGCGCCGGACGCATAGCGGGGCGGGTTGTCTATGGAATAAACGTTGCCCCTCTCCCTGTCGAAATGGTAGAGGTGCTCCTCCTCCCACCTCTCCTGCCATTTTTTCTCTGATACCAGCGGATTGTAATCTTCGCTCATTTTCCCTATGGAAGTAAAATTTCCCTTATAAGTTTGTTGCTAATTTCCACAGCTCATCGCCTATGTGGTGGACGCTTTCTATCGCCTTGCCCTTGCTCTCCGCCACCATCTCCGCCCCGTCCATCACTGCATATCCAAGAGCCATGGCAGTCCCCTCCTCGTTTCTCACCCACACGATATCGCCCTTCCTTATCCCGCCATCCGCATCTATTATGCCCGGAGCCATGACATTTGCGCCGCCGGTAACAAACTTCACCGCCCCCCTGTCAACCGTGACAAACATCCTCTCCGGTTTGTATTTGTTTATGCCGTAAAGCGTGAGAAAGGGGACATCATCCAGAAACAGTATATCCGCACTTCCGTCCAGCAGCATGATTTCCGTGCCCTCGAACTCGGCGCTTTCCACTATCCCTGCATCGGGAATGGCGCATCCCAGCTTCTTCTCCAGTTCGCCTATCACCTTCTCCGCGACTTTCTTCCGTATGGGATGGCGATGCTTCAACGGCATGTGATGTAAACGGATTTTTTTATAAAAATCATGCGGGAATGAAAACTATGGGTGCCCTCCAGTCGGACGCCACCGGCTCGTCGGGGTCTAGCGCAACCGCAATCACGGCAATGAGATAGCTTCCCTTGGGCACGTGAGAGAAATTGCAGGCAAATCCGTCGGATGGTGTGGTATCGAGCTGGCTCTCCACCACGTCCCTGGTGAATATGTCGTACAGAGTGAAGTATGCCGTCAGTATGTTGCTGCTGCTGTCGGTGTCCACGTTTATGTAAGTCGAGCCTATTATGACCGTCCAGAAGGGCTTGTATGCCGGCATTATTTTCTTTCCGTAGAAGTAAAGCCCGCCCTCGGGGTCCGTTATGAATATGTACGAGTCGTCTGTCTTCTCGGAAACCGCAATACCCTGCAGGAGAGGCATTACGAATAAGAGTGCTATCAGCAAAACAATTTTTTTCATATCTGTCAAACCAGCAACAATTATTTATCTTTTTCTATTGCCTTCACTTCCGGCTTGAAGATGATTTCGCTCTTTATCGAATTGGTAACAAGGCAGTACTTCTCCGCAAGTACAAGAGCCTTCTCGAGTTTTCGAGTTTCGCTTCCCCTGACAACCGGCTTTATGACCACCCTTGTCATCATCTCCATGCCGTCGATTTCCTCGAGCGTGCTCTCGCATTCGCACTCGAATGATTGAAAGTCAATGCCCATTTTCCTGCAAACCGTTTCGAACGTGAGCATCAGACAGCTCGAGATGCTGGCGGTGAACAAATCCTCCGGCGTTGCAAATCCCTCGTACCCGCCGAACTCCGGGGGAGCCGAAAAACTTGCCTCCATTCCGTTCCCGCACATCACCTTTCCCATTCTTTCCTTATCGCGAACTACCATGGCATTATACGTGTACATGCTCATTTCCTCTTTGAAAGATAATCCTTTATCGCCTCCCGCAGCCCGTCTGCAGCCAGATTGGAGCAGTGCATCTTTATCGGCGGCAGCCCGTCCAGCTCGCTGGCAACATCATCCCTGGTTATCCTCTCCGCCTCCTCGAGCGTCTTGCCCTTTGCAAGCTCCGTTACCATGCTGCTGGTTGCAATGGCCGCAGCGCATCCGAAAGTCTTGAATTTCACGTCTTCCAGCCGCCCGTCTTTGACTTTGATATATATGGTTATCAAATCCCCGCACACCGGATTTCCCACCTTCCCCACCCCGTCCGCATCCTCTATCTCGCCCATATTTCTGGGGTTTTTGAAATGGTCTATAACCTTGCTGCTGTACATTTTTCACCTTTCCTTCCACAGAGGGGACATATCCCTCAATTTCTTCACTATTTCCGGCAGAATACCCACCACATAGTCAACCTCCTCCCTCGTGTTCTTCCTGCCCAGGGTCAGGCGCAGCGAGCCGTGAGCCTGCACCTCGTTCAACCCTATTGCCAGAAGCACGTGAGATGGTTTCAGTTCCTTCGAGGAGCATGCGGAGCCGGTGGAGGCGGCAACCCCCTTGTCGTCCAGGCTGAGAAGCAGGGACTCTCCCTCGACGGCGGTAAACCTGAAATGTGCATTGTTCGGCAGCCTCTTTTCCGGATGGCCGTTCAGGTACGATTCCTCGATTTCAAGCACACCTTTTATCAATCTGTCCCTCATGTCGGTCAGCCTTCGAACATCGCTTTCCATCCTCTTTCCCGCAATCTCGCATGCCTTCCCGAGTCCGACAATGCCCGGTACGTTCTCCGTGGATGGTCTCAGCCCGCGCTCGTGCCCGCCGCCATGTATGATGGGCTCCACTTTCGTTCCCTTCTTTATGTAGAGCGCACCAACTCCCTTGGGCCCGTAAATTTTGTGGGACGACAGCGAGAGCATGTCCACTCTCATTTTCTTGACATCCACCGGGATTTTTCCGACCGTCTGGACCGCATCGGTATGGAATACCACCCCCCTCCCCCTTGCTATCCTCGATATCTCGTCTACGGGCTCTATCGTCCCTATCTCGTTGTTTGCATGCATTATCGTTATGAGAATGGTATCATCTCTTATTGCATCCTCGACATCGCCCGGATTCACGAGTCCGTACTCGTTGACCGGCAAATAGGTAACATCAAAACCCTTCTTCTCAAGGTACCTGCACGTATTCATAACCGCCGGATGCTCTATCTGACAGGTTATTATATGCCCCTTGCCCTCACGGAAGGCGGTTCCCTTTATGGCGATGTTGTCGCTTTCCGTTCCTCCTGCCGTGAATATGATCTCCTCCCTTTCCGCCCCTATCAGGGATGCCACCATCTCCCTGCTCTTTTCTATGGCATCCCTTGCCTCTGTTCCGAACGAATGGAGGGAGGATGCATTTCCGTATTTCCCGGTAAAGTAGGGAAGCATCGCCTTGACGACCTCATCATCCACCCGGGTGGTGGCTGCATTGTCCATGTAAATTCTCATTCAAATCACCTCTAAGTTCGAGCGTTAACACTCTTCTGACTTTTAAAACTTTTCCGACTTTTCATGTTTCCGTATCTGTTTAACGATAGTTAAGTCTTTGGGTAATAAAAAAATCACCCGAACGGGTTCAGAAAGTGGTGCTCGTAGAATCCCGTGACATCCGAGAAAGTGTATTTCCTGCCATCCATGAATACCTCCCCGCTCATCCTGCCCAGCAGATACGGCATGCCCACGCTGCCCACACCGATGAGATACGCCCTGTCCAGTTTCACGGTCACATCTGCAGAGAAGCTGCCGTTGGAGCCGTACATCCTGATTTCGGTGGGCTTTTTGAATCCACATATCTTTTCCCACTTGAGATACTCTATGCTAAGATCGGGCATATATACCGCGCCCGTTGAATTTTCATCGGAGAAATAAATCCCCCCTTCGAGCGGTTTGTCGCCGAATTTCACCATGCCGTATGTTATGCTTGCATTATCTGTCCTGTCCGTAAACTCGCCCCAGTCCCATTCAAGTGCAAACATTCTGAATATGCCCCAGTTGTGATCATGATATCCTCTGCCCTCCAGTTCGTAAACATGGTGACCATCCCTGTCCGTGTATTCGAGTGTTCCGTCCACCCTCCCGTAAGGGATGGGAATTATCCATCTCATCCACTCACCCGTGTCTGCCTGTGCAGGAATTGCCTCTATCCCTCTGTTGGCAGTGTATATGTTCATCTCCATGCTCACATCATTTATGTTGTTGTGATATGTTACGGTGTAACTTCCGTCGCCGTGCTCGAGAAAACGGTCTCCCGCCACCCTGACGTCGCATTTGTCGTAATCCAGACTGTAGTCAATGAACGGGTAACTCTTCAGACTCTTGAACGTGCTCCCGTCGCTTTTCATTAAAATCATCACCACGCCGACAGCCGACGCAACAGGATTGTTAAGATTTCCGAATGTGAAGAATTCCACGAGCAGGTTGTTTCCGTCATCCCCCTTCACATTTGCATACCACCACTCGCGCCAGTTTATTATACCGCTATCGTTCTGGTAATATTTGAAGTGGGCTGCATCGTCTATGCCGTCCGAAAGTCCCTCCGGAATCACGGGGGCGGGGAGGTGCCGGGTATCGTCTGCCTTCCTCATTCTTTCCTCCCCCGTTATTGAAACGGAAGCGATAACAAGAATGAGAAAAACTGCAATGGAAACGAACCGCCTCATAGGGATTATATGAGAATTATCCTATTTATTATTTGCTCTGTAAGCAACGTATATGTCCGCCTCTATCATGTTCATGCTTCCGTCGAAGAAA
>CAZOAF010000027.1:0-10415 GCA_964577775.1 uncultured Thermoplasmatales archaeon
TAAATCTTGCATTTTTTACCAAAAGCATTTTTACCCCTCGTGCATTCACACCTGCTGACGTTACTCAACATCGAGAATTCAACACGCCCATCATCTTTATATATGACATCTCATATTTGGGTAAAAGTTTAGTCGTCAATTAGGTGAACAAAGTGCCAACAAAACATCATCCAAGGAGAGGTTCGAAGGGGTATTCCCCCAGGAAAAGGGCAAGGTCAGAGATACCCAGGATACAGTCCTGGCCCGACGGAGGAGACAAGCCCCGACTTCAGGGATTCGCAGGATACAAGGCGGGCATGACACACATGTTCGTTGTGGACTACCGTCCGACCTCCACCACATCCGGCCAGGAGGTTATGATGCCGGTAACCGTTGTCGAAACCCCGCCCATGAAAATCGCTGCCGTCCGGCTGTACAAATCCACACCGTACGGACTGAAAACCGTTACCGAGGCGTGGGCTGACAACGTCGAGGAGTTGAAGGGCAGAATTCCCGTCCCCAAGAAGGCAGGGGAACTCAAGGATGTCGAATTCGACGAGGTAAGGGTCATCGCATACACAAAGCCGAAAGAAGTTACCGGCGTGCCCAAGAAACTGCCCGAGATAATGGAGATACGCATCGGGGGCGGGAGCAAGGAGGAACGTCTGGGTTATGCAAAGGAAATCCTTGGAAAGGAGGTTGATATATCTGATATATACGGGGACGGAAGCATGGTCGATGTCACGGCGATAACAAAGGGAAAGGGTTTCCAGGGCTCGGTGAAGAGGTGGGGATTGAAACTTCTTGTCCACAAGAACCGCAAGCACCGCCGCATGGTCGGTACGCTGGGTCCGTGGATGACATGGGTTCATCCGAAGGTTCCGCAGGGCGGTCAGACGGGTTATCATCACAGGGTTGAATACAACAAGAGAATATTGAAAATAGGGGAGAACGGCGAGGAAATCACGCCCGACGGGGGCTTCCTCCATTACGGCATCGTGAGGAACAAATATATCATACTTCACGGTTCCATACCGGGACCGACAAAGAGGCTCGTGCGACTGAGGGATTCCATCAGGTACCACAGGGGTGTCAAGGTGGAGAAACCCGATATAACCTACATATCGACGACAAGCAAGCAGGGGGTATAATGAAAGCGAAGGTTTATGGAATCAACGGAAGCGTTACCGAGGAAATTTCCCTCCCCGCAGATTTCGAGGAGGAGTTCCGCCCGGACATCATAAGAAAGGCGGTAAATATCATGAGGTCCAACCGCCGCCAGCCGTACGGCGTGGAGGCGACCGCGGGCAAGAAGCATCCTGTCGAGCCGTGGAGTTCGGGCAGGGGTGTGTCGAGGGTTCCGAGGCTGACGCAGGGGAGGCGCGCTGCGTTCATGCCGGGTACTGTCGGCGGGCGCACTGCACATCCGCCAAGACCCGAGAGGGACTGGAGCAGGAAGATTAACAAGAAGGAGATGGAACTTGCGAAGAAGTCCGCACTTGCCACCGTTGCGGTCGAGGAAATGGTCAGGAAGAGAGGTCACGTATTCGACGAGGGCGTCTCGCTTCCGGTTGTTGTTGAGGATGATTTCGAGAAAATTGACAAGACGAAGAAGGCCATAGAGGCAATGAGGAGCATAGGAGTGTATGCAGATATCGAGCGCGCCCAGAACGGAAAGCACATAAGGGCGGGCAAGGGAAAGATGAGGGGGAGAAAATACAAAACGCCCAAATCGCTGCTAATTGTTGTTAAGGACAAAGAAAAGATTAAAAAGGCGGCGGGCAATTTAACGGGCGTGGACATCATAACACCTGAGGAGATAAACGTCGAGTATCTCGCGCCCGGAGGAGATGCGGGAAGGCTTACGATATTTACCGTAAATGCAATAAAATCGATGGAGGAAAAAGCATGAATCCGTACGAGGTGATATTCCATCCTTTCGTTACAGAAAAGACGATGATGATAATGGAAAAGGACAATGCCCTTCAGTTCGCGGTCAGCATGTCCGCCAACAAGAAGGAGATAAAGGAAGCGCTGGAGAAGATGTTCGATATAGAAGTTGTGAAGGTTTCCACCAGGATAACCAAGAAGGGGAAGATAGCGGTTGCTAAGCTTTCGCCCGATTACGAGGCAGAGGACATAGGAATGAGGATAGGCATATTCTAAGGTGATTAAATGGGAAAGAGATTGATACATCAGAGGAGAGGGTCTGCAAACACCCCCTATACAAGCCCTTCATTCCTCCACAAGGGGCATGTTTCATACCCGGAGGTGGAGGAGGGCGAGGGCATAGTCAGAGATATAATTCACAACCCGGGCACCACGTCGCCGCTTTCGATAGTCGAGATGAGCAACGGGGAAAAGGTAAGGCTGTTCGCTCCCGAAGGCATCATGGTCGGGGATAAGATAAAATTCACCAACGAGCCGCTCATAAAACCGGGAAATGTCATACCGCTCGGTTCGATACCTGAGGGAACACCGATATATGATCTGGAAAACAATCCCGGAGACGGCGGAAAACTTGTACGCTCCGCAGGGAGTTATGCAACCATAATATCTCATGGGGATAAGGTCATAGTAAAGCTCCCGTCAGGCGCCCAGAAGAAGCTGAACGCCAGATGCAGGGCGACCGTGGGCGTGGCGGCTGGCGGCGGGCGGGGCGAGAAGCCTTTCCTCAAAGCAGGCAAGAAGTATCATGCGGTAAAACCCAGGGCGAGGATATATCCGACCGTGAGGGGAGTTGCGATGAATCCGGTTGACCATCCTCACGGAGGGGGCGCACATCAGCACGTGGGCAAATCATCGACTGTTAGCAGAAGGGCACCGCCCGGAAGAAAGGTCGGAAGCATAGCTGCAAAGAGGACCGGAAAGAGGTGATGAAATGGTAAGAAGAGCAGACAGGAGAAAGAAGATTGACCTCGGGGTGAAGAAGGAGTTCACATATCGCGGTCTGACGGTCGAGGAAATGAAGGGCATCCCCATAGATGAATTTCTGCAGTACCTGCCCGCAAGGAAGAGGAGAAGTTTGAAGAGAGGATTGACAAGAAGGCAGAACAAGTTGCTGGAGGATATCAGAAATGCCAAGGAAGGCGATGTCATAAAGACCCATCTGAGGGACATGGTCATACTGCCTGATTTCTTCGGTCATCATATTGCAGTTTACAACGGAAAGGAATTTGTTACCGTGAACATAAAGCCCGAGATGGTGGGGCATTATCTCGGCGAGTTTGCGGTGACACGAAAGGAAGTCAAACATGCGGGTCCAGGTGTGGGCGCAACCCGCTCTTCGAAGTATATGCCTTTGAAATGATACCATGAAATATTCAGCAGAGAGAAACCCGGAAAAAAGTGCAAGGGCCTACGGTGGCGAGTACCACTGTTCCCCGAAGCATTCCCAGAACATAATGAGGGCCATTAAGGGAATGAAGATAGCAGATGCCAAGCAGTTTCTGGAGGACGTGATAGCGCTGAAACGCCCCGTGCCGTTCAAGACCCATCTCACAAGCGTGTCCCACAGGAAGGGAATTGGTCCCGGGGCATATCCGCAGAAGGCTTCCCGATACGTTCTGGAAGTGCTGAAAAATGCAGAGAACAATGCAGAATACAAGGGGCTTGATGCGGAGAACATGGTAATCGTCCATGCATCTGCATACCAGGGAAGGATAATCGAGGGAATAATGCCCCGTGCCCAGGGAAGGTCAACGCCCAAGAACGAGCAGACAACAAACATGGAAATAATAGTCGAGGAGAAAGAATAATATGGCCATAGAACGGAAATTCGTGGTTGAAGGAGAAAAGAGGATGCTCATAAAGGAGTATCTGAAGAAGGAAACGGAGCGTGCAGGATTCGGAGGTATAGAAATACAGAGGACGCCGATGGGAACATTGATATCCCTGCTAACCGAGAGGCCCGGAATCATAATAGGGCGCGGCGGGAAGAACATCAACCGGCTGACCAGGGATCTTGCGGAGAAATTCGACATAGAAAATCCCCAGATAGAGATAGAGGAGGTGGGCAACAAGGCGCCCCTTAACGGACAGATAATGGCTCACAAGGTGGCAATGGCACTTGAGAGGGGATGGCATTTCAGAAGGGTAGGACATTCCACTGTCAGGCGCATAATGGGCTCCGGGGCAAGAGGTTGCCAGGTCATAATTTCCGGTAAAATCACGGGGGCAAGGCACAGAACCGAGAAATTCACCAAGGGGCACGTGAAGTACTGCGGCGAAGTGGCAAAGGAGACCATGGACATAGGCATGGCGGTTGCAAAGAAGAAACCCGGAATACTGGGAATCAAGGTCAGAATAATGAATCCCGGGGCAAGAATGCCAGACGAGATAGACATAATTTCAGATTCGAAAAAGAAGATTGAAAAGGTGGTTGAAAAGAAAGAAGAAGTGGCCAAGGTTGACAAGGAAGTTAAAGGAAAGGTCATCAGTGATGAGAAACTTGAAAAATTGAAGCTTGACGAACTGCCCGGCGTAGGGGAAAGCATGATTAAAAAATTAAAGAAGGCAGGCGTTGTTGAGGTGAAGGAGCTTTACGAAATGAGCATAGATGACCTTGTCAGTATAAAGGGCATAGGAATTAAAAAGGCCGAGAAACTTAAGGAAACCATTGAAAAAGCGGTGAAGTAAAATGAAGGCCAAGGAGATGAGGGAACTCAGTACTGAAGAAAGGAACGAGAAGCTGAAGGACTGGAGGAACGAATTGATGGAGGAATACGGTCGTTCCGCAATGGGCGGTTCGCCTCAGTCACCGGGAAAACTCAGGTGGATTCGCAAGAACATTGCGAGAATGCTGACTGTAATGAAGGAAGAAGGAGAACTGAATGAGTGAGATATGCCCTGTCTGCGGTCTGCCCAAAGAACTTTGCGTGTGTGAGAAAATCGCAAGGGAAGGGCAGGAGATAAAGATATACACCGAGAAAAGAAGGTACGGAAAACTGATGACCGTGGTCTCCGGCATGGACTCGTCCGATATAGACATAGACGGGCTGTGCAGGGATCTGAAGAAATACTGTGCATGCGGCGGGACGGTGAAGGACAAGAAGATAGAACTTCAGGGGGACCACAAGGAAAAGGCAAAGAAGCGGCTCGAGGAACTCGGGTTCATGGTGAAATAAGATGAACGAAAGGAACATGATGAAGGAAGAGTTCATAGGCATAAGGGTGCGGATAGACGAATGCACCGACCCGTCACTTCGGGGTGTGGAGGGCGTGGTGGTGGATGAGACAAAAAACATGATGGTCATAGAAAGCGGGAAGATAAGGAAAGTTCCCAAGAACATTGCCGTGTTCGACATGAACGGCATCAGAATCGATGGAAGAAAAATAAGGTATCGCCCGGAAGATAGAATAAGGAAGATAAAATGATAGGAATAAACGTTAAAGAACCGGAAAAGGAATGCAACGACAGAAACTGCCCGTTTCACGGCACTCTCTCCGTAAGGGGGGTACTTCTTACGGGAAAGGTCGTGTCAGATGCCATGGACAAGACGGTGGTTGTCGAGAAGACAAAGATGCATTATGTTCCAAAGTATGAAAGGTATGAAAAGAGGACGAGCAGGTACAAGGCCCATCTGCCGCCATGCATCGAGGCAAAGAAGGGCGATGAGGTAACCATAGCCGAATGCCGTCCGTTGAGCAAAACCGTATCGTTTGTTGTGGTGGAGAGAAAATGAAGGGAATAGCATCAAGTGTAACAAGAGGTCTGTCTACCGGCTCACGTCTTGACTGTGTCGACAATACGGGGGCGAGAATTGTGGAGATAGTGGCGGTAAAGCACATAAAGACAACCCGCCGCCAGTACCCGTCGGCAGGCGTCGGCGATTTGATAGTCGTTACCGTTAAGAAGGGAAAGCCGGAAATGAAGCGCCAGCTTTTCAATGCGGTCATAGTGAGACAGAGAATGCCGTACCGCCGCCCCGATGGAGTGAGGGTGCAGTTCGAGGATAATGCAGCGGTGATTGTAACCCCTGAGGGCGATATGAAAGGCTCTGCAATAAAAGGGCCTGTGGCAAGGGAAGCGGCGGAAAGATGGCCGCGCATATCAGCCACGGCTTCAACGATAGTGTGATAATATGAATTCGAGACAGCCGAGAAAACAGAGGAAAAATATGCACAATGCCCCCCTGCATCACAGACGGAAGTGGCTTGCATCCCATCTTGCAGAGGATTTGATTGTGAAGTACAATAAAAGGAGCATGCCCGTCGTGAGAGGGGATACGGTAAAGGTGGTGAGGGGCAATTTCAAGAATCATGTTGACAAGGTCAGGGAAGTTGATTTGAAGAAGCAGCTGATAGAGGTGGAGGGTGTTGTTACCACGAAAGTGGACGGCAGCAAGGTTCCGAGACCCATACATCCCTCGAATGTTCTCATAACGAAGCTCAACCTCACCGACCCGTGGAGACGAGAAAAACTCGAGCGCGGACTTTCCGAGGAAGCCAAGAAGGAAATCGAGGAGGAAGCAAAGAGACAGATAGAGGAAGAAAAACTCGAGGAAGAGAGAAGGAAGCAGGAGGAAGCCAGGAAGGCGGCGGAGGAGGAAGCAGCTGAAGAAGAAGAGAAACCAGAGGAGCAGGTGGAGGAAGAAGTTGAGCCTGCGGAAGAGATGGCTGAGCCGGAAGAAGAGGTAAAGGAAGAACCGGAAGCACCGGCAGAGGAAGAAGAGCCCAAGGCAGAGGAACCGGAAGCACCGGCAGAGGAAGAAGAGCCCGAGAAAGAAGATGAGGGCAAGCAGCCGCCGAAAAATTTAAATGGTAAGGGTATTGAGGAATGATAAGATGGCACATTTGAAAAGAATCACAGCCCCGAGGACATGGCCCGTGGAGAGAAAGACAAAGAAATGGGCTATACGTCCCTCGCTGGGTCCGCATCCCATAGAGAAAAGCGTACCGCTGCTGATGGTGGTCAGGGATTACCTCGGCTATGCAGATACCGCAAGGGGCGCAAGGAGCATAATAAATTCGAGAGATGTAATGGTTGATGGTGTGGTAAGAACAGACCTGAAATTTCCCTGCGGTTTGATGGACGTCATTTCCATACCAAAGGTCGGGGAAAATTACCGAGTCCTTTTCGATACAAGGGGCATAATACGCCTTGTTCCGATAAAACCGGATGAAGCAAAATGGAAGCTCTGCAGGATAGAGAACAAGACCGTGCTGAAGGGCGGGAAAATGCAGCTCAACCTGCACGACGGCAGGAACATTCTTACTGACGAGAATTACAAGACCGGCGATTCGCTCAAGATATCGATTCCCGACCAGAAAATACTGGAGTCTGTACCCTTCGAGAAGGGTTCTCTGGCAATGGTAACGGGCGGCAGCCACGTGGGGGAGATTGCAGAGATAGAGGGTGTGGAAATCACCAGAAGCTCGAAACCCAACATCGTGAACCTCAAAGGCTTTTCAACGATAGAACCCTATGTGTTTCCCGTCGGGAAGGACAAGCCGCTGATAAAACTCCCGGAGGTGAAGATATATGGCTGATATAAGGGAACCGAGGATAGAAAAAGTCACGATCAACATAGGCGTCGGCGAGGGCGGCGAGCGACTCCGAAAGGCCGAGCAGGTGCTTCAGGAGATAACAAAACAGAAGCCCATATTCACGATATCGAGGACCATAAACAAGGACTGGGGTATAAGAAAGGAAATGCCGATAGGATGCAAGGTAACGCTGAGAGGAGATAAGGCGATGGATTTTCTTAAGAGGGCACTGTGGA
Organism: uncultured Thermoplasmatales archaeon; assembly: GCA_964577775.1. Lineage (GTDB taxonomy): Archaea > Thermoplasmatota > E2 > UBA202 > DSCA01 > VBQP01. The sequence goes on from CAZOAF010000027.1 coordinate 7,704, forward strand.
CAAGAAACAATAAAATTGCCGACTGGTCATTCGACAAGGAGGGAAACGTTTCATTCGGCATACCGGACCATACGGAATTCGAGGGCATGAAATACGACCCGAACATAGGGATATTCGGTATGGACGTGTGCATAACCATGGAAAGGGCGGGTTACCGTATAAAGAAGAGGAGAATAAAGAGGAAGAAGATTCCCCATAAACATAGATTGACCCCCGAGGACACCATGGAATTTCTGAAGGAAAAGCTGAATGTTGAGGTGGTGTGATGGTAAAGATAAAGGAGAAGAAGAAGGATTACGGACATAAAAAGGGATGCGTGAGGTGCGGCAGGAGGAGGGGCATAATAAGAAGGTATGGTCTTCACATGTGCCGTCAGTGCTTCCGCGAGACGGCAGAGGAGATGGGATTCAAGAAGTACTCTTAACCCATTTCATTTTTCCACAAAATTAAAAACGTGGTTTTAATACACTTATGCAGGGGATAGAAATGGAAAAGGGAAGCTACATCCGCCAGCCAATCGTTTCGGTTCTGGGGCATGTAGACCACGGGAAGACAACATTACTCGATTACATAAGGGGCAGCGGCGTCACGTTGAGGGAGGCAGGTGCAATCACCCAGCATATAGGCGCAACCGAAGTACCCATAGATGTGATACACGATTTATGCGGAAATCTGCTTGGCGGAAAGAGATTCCATGTCCCCGGCTTGCTTTTCATCGATACCCCGGGCCATCATGCGTTCACGACACTTCGCTCGCGCGGCGGCGCCCTGGCTGACCTGGCGGTTCTTGTTGTCGACATCAACGACAGTCTCATGCCCCAGTCGATAGAGGCGATAAACATACTGAAGAATTACAAGACGCCGTTCGTCGTGGCCGTGAACAAGATAGATTCCATACAGGGGTGGAGGCGGGCGGAGGGCAGCGTGGTCAGCCGCATGGAGCAGCAGAGCAGTCGCACACTCCAGATATTCGACGAGAAGTTCTACAAGATGGTTGAGGCGTTCTTCGAGCAGGGTTTCTCTGCCGACCGTTATGACCGTATACGGAATTTCAGGAAGAACATAGCACTCATACCGATATCCGCAAAGAGTGGCGAGGGTGTGCCCGAACTTCTCATGGTTCTCGTGGGCCTGGCGCAGCGCTTTCTCGAGGACAATCTCATGACCGAGGACGGACCCGCCGAGGGCACCGTTCTGGAGGTCAAGGAGGAGAAGGGGCTGGGAACCACGATTGATGTCATTATCTACAGTGGCAGGATACGAAGCACTGACACAATAGTCGTCGGCGGGAAGAACAAGCCGTGCATAACATCCGTGAGGGCACTTCTCAAGCCAAAGCCGCTTGACGAGATAAGAGACCCCTCCGAACGATTCAGCAACGTGAAGGAGGTCAGCGCCGCCACGGGAATAAAGATAGCCGCCTCCGGCCTTGAGGATGTTTTTGCCGGCGCGCCGCTGCGGGTGGCAGGAGAGAACATCGAGGAGGATGTGGCCAAGATAAAAGACGAGATGAGTATAGACATAAAAACCGAGGATGAAGGGGTAATAATAAAGGCGGATGCCGTGGGCTCCATAGAGGCTCTTGCCAACATTTTCAAAGGCACACCCATAAGGAAGGCGGATGTGGGGCACATATCGAAGAAAGATGTAGTTGAGGCGGAGACAAATACGAACCCCGTCAACCGGGTCGTGCTGGGTTTCAACGTGAAGGTTCTGCCGGAAGCCGAGAAGGAGATGAACTCGTCCGATGTGAGAATAATCAACAGCAGGGTGATATATCATCTCGTGGAGAGCTTCGAGGAATGGAAGGAGCAGAAGATGAGAGAGGTGGAGGAGGAACGGAGAAAGGAGATAGTCCATCCGGGCATGGTCCTTTTCCTCCCGGACTGCACTTTCAGGGTCAGCAAGCCGGCGGTCATAGGCGTGAGGGTTCTCGCCGGGGAGATACGCCCGGAGCAAAAGCTGATGCGCGAGGACGGCAGGGTCATCGGTAAGATAAAGAGCATACAGATGGAGAGCAAGACCGTGGAGAAGGCGACGCAGGGAATGGAGGTGGCAATCTCGGTCGAGGGTGTCACCGTGGGAAGACAGATAAGACCTGAGGACGTGCTTTACGTGGACATGCCTCAGGATGCGGTCAGGAAACTGATTGATACGGACATATCCCCCGACGAGCGGGACGTGATAGACAAAGTTATAAAAATAAAACGAAAGAGCGACAAGTTCTGGGGAACTTAGATTCCTTTCATTTTTTATGAAGATATTCGGCAACTGCACTTTCCCCCGCCTCGCGAAATGCCCTGGACACGCCCCCCACCCCGAGCTTCACTCCCCCGAAGATGCGGGATACGACAAGTGCATGTTTGTTCAAATCGTGCTTTTCGAGAATTTCCATTAGTACCCTCCCCGGATGTCCCACCTCCCCGTCGTCTCTGGATACCGCCAGCTCGTTCTCATCAGGAAATCTCACGGCGTAGCAGTGGTGGCGCGCCTTTTTGTACTTCTTCCTGTGGATTTTCAGTATCTCATCCATCTCCGAGGGGTCGTCCAGTGAATAAAGGTGGGCAAAGAAACGCGAACGTTTGACCGTGAGTTTGACGGCGGAGAGTTCCTTCATGGATATGCATAACCGCAGATAAATTTTAATGCTTTGCTTCGAAGGCAGATACTTTTTTATACCAAAATAACATGTTTTAATTGGTGAGGCAAAAT
>CAZOAF010000028.1:0-10400 GCA_964577775.1 uncultured Thermoplasmatales archaeon
AAACTGTTCCATTTTTCGTTCCAGTTTATATATGGCATGTCCCTCAATCTCCTGAGTGAAATCACGGTGGCTTCGTTTTTCGCATCCATGAGGCGCAGACGTATCGCCTCCTTCGCAAATTCGGCAACACTCCCGTATCCCAGATGCGGATTTTTCTTTATAAATCTGGTCAAACTTCTGTGGAATTCATGTGACAGGGACACGGTGGTATATTTCTCCATCTTCCACCATATAATACAATTTTTCAGCAATATATATAGTTATTGTTGACAAAATTGCTGTGTTGCATAAATGGAATTTCCTCAGATGCTTTTAAATACTCAATATACAAATATATCACAAATCTGCATATAATATTCGTTGAAAAGAGAATTAGTCAACACAGCCCAAAATGGCAATAAAATTATATATTTGCGACCCAATCAAAATTGTGCGAATGAATAAGAAATGGCTGATTCCGTTAAAAATTATAAGAGTTATCGGGTTCACTATATTTGTATATGGCGTATATGGGGTGTTTGTTTTCGCAGGGAATAGCAAATGCCCCGGAATTTCTATCAGAGGATGGCTGACGGTGTTATCCATCCTGCTGTTGGGCCTTACATCTTTTGTGCTATCCCATTATGCAATTAAAAGAAAATAAAGGGATCTGAATAACATCACCATTCTCAGATTTTGTTTGCAATTGACATCAATTTTTTAGCCACCGACACATTTTACAATCAATCAAAAAAACCGTTGCTGCTTCATATCTGCCTTTATTTTCTGCACGGTCTTCCATGACCGACGGGTATGGGGGGGTACATCGCCGAATTTCTCAATCCATTTTTTTATGAAAAGGCGCGTGCGTTCATCGGAGGGATACCCGCTTCCGAGCGGTACACCAAGTTCCGGCTCCATCTCCTTCCTTATCTCCTCGAGCAGGCGGTCCCTCTCGACCTTTGCCACGATGGAGGCAGCGGATACAACGGGATAGTTTACATCCGCCTCATGCTCCGACACGACGTCTGCATCGAACCCTATCTTGCCAAGGAATGATCGCCCGAATCGCCCCTCGTCAACATCCGCGGAATCGAGGTAATAGACATCCGCCCTCCTCCTTCTTCCTATTTTGGCGAATATGTGAATCTCCAAGTCGTTCAGACTCATGGTTTCTCTCAGCGCATCTATATCCTCCGGATTCACGACAACGAAATCGTAGAAAAATTCCCGGCGTATCTTCTCCGACAGTTCCTCCCTTTTCTTTTTGCCGTGCTTCTTGGAATCCCTGACGCCCATCTGCCTCAGCCGCCCTTCCCCCTCCCGGTCGGCCCACACCCCCGCCACAACCATGGGCCCTATGACAGGCCCCCGCCCCGCCTCGTCTATTCCGCATATGATGCGTTCATAACTTGGTTCATCTCCGGGCGCTTCCTCTTCCTTTTTATATTTCACGCTCAATTCATCCAATCTACCAGCCTCCTCTGCCTGTCTTTATCCACCTCCTCGTCCGCCATGATTTCTATCTCCCCGTACCGCCCTCCGCCACCCGGGATGACTTTGATGTTGCCCGTGCGAAATGCCATAATCGCCGAGGCAACTGCGGGAGATGCCACCCTTCTTATCTCTTCGATGTCCGCATCCACCAGCACGTGGATTTCGCTCCCGAATCTTTCCATCAGCCCCATCCATCGCTCCTGAACGGTTTTTGACAGCGGTGAAAAATGCAAAGCCTTGCCCATTATCTCGGCAAGCGGAAGTATGTGGATGTAAGGCGGGCGGAACGGCGGATGCACGGGCTCTTCGCAATCTGCAAGTTCCTCCACCCGGTCCCTTACGCCCCTCTTTATTAGCCCGCCGCATTTACACCTCCATTTCATCTCCTCCGCCTCCTTCATCGAATACTGGCGGTAGCAGGACGTGCACGCCGTGCGGTTATACTTCCCTTCCTCGGGGGGAAAGCCCGCATTCATCACCACCCTTCGCCCGCCCCGGTGCAAAATCGCCCTGCGGATTTCGTCCCACGAGTAATCCTGGATTTCAAGCCGGTTGAATTCGCGGGCAAGGCGTACGGGGGACGGGGAATGGCTGTCGGAATTGGAAAGAAACGTGAGCCCGTGCAACTCAGATATTCTGTCCGCATAATCGCTGTCCGCGCTCAGCCCGAGTTCCAGAAAATGAATGGAAGAAGTCATGTCACCGTAGCATTCACTCAAGGAGTCGTGATATGCATACATTGCCGTCCACGGGGTGAATGCATGGGCGGGCCCTATCAATGCATCAACGTCCGCCGCTGCAGAAGCAATCTCCTGCCCGTTCATGTCCAGAAACGGCCTTCCGCCGGTGTCAATGTTTTTCGAATGCCCCGCCACCCTTTCCCTGAATCCTTCCACCGCGTACAGCGAGGGAAAAAGAATGAGATGATGAACCCTGTTTCTGTCCTCCACCTCCGTCGAGAGCAAAAACTTCACGCCATCCACGTCGAATATGCCGTTCCCCGCCTTCTTTTCACCCGTTTCCCCATCCATACCTCCGCCTGCCTCCTTTTTTATTTCCTCGAGCCACAGGGGATGGAGGCAGTCTCCGGTTGCAAGAAGGTGTATCCCCTTCCTTCTCGCCTCCCGTGAAAGTGTTTTGATGTTCATTTTTTGCGAGGTTCCTCCGGAGAAACGGGAATGGATATGAAAGTCGGCGTTGACAAGCATCATATATGCATTGAAAGCATGAATTTAAATGGTTTGCAGAAAATGCTTATATAATACGAATATTTTCCCTCCGACAGATGAACGATAACGGGCCTCATCTGAATATAGGGAAGGGCGAAATACTCAAGGGACTGGTGAAGTGTGCCGAGCTTGAAGACGGCAACCCGGTAACGATTCCATACTTCGTCATGAGGGGGATAACGAAAAAGCCCGTGCTTCTTTTGAACGCCGCATTGCACGGAGACGAACTCAACGGCATAGAAGTCATAATGCGCATTTTCGAAAAAATAGACCCCACGGAATTGAGGGGGACGATACTCGCAGCCCCCATCGTGAACACCCTCGCCCTCAGAGCGAGGGACCGAACGGACAATGTTGACAGGAAGGATTTGAACCGCCTTTTCCCGGGAAAAAAGGACGGCACTGTAACGGAGAGAATAGCATACCACTTCTTCAACAAATTCGTCAAAAAGGCAACATTCGGGATAGACCTCCATACCGGGATGAAGGGACATCTCCTCGTCCCGCATCCCAGAGTGAGGGTGTTTAACAATTCGTCGCCCTCCCTCGAATACCCGCAGGCTCTCGGTACGGAGATAATATTCTACAACGAGGGAAAGGAGGGAATGCTGAACATACAGGCGGAAAAGGCAGGCATACCGATTGTATGCTTCGAGATAGGAGAGGCTGGCAGGCTCGACGAATACTACATAAACGAGGGGTTCAAAGGCGTCATGAATTTCATGAAATACTTCGGAATGATTGACGGAGCGCCGGAAATCCCGGAAAAGCAAATCCTTCTGAAGGACTACATGGAACTGCCCTCCCGAATTAGCGGCCTTTTCCACCCCCGGGCAAGTGCAGGCGACGTCGTCAAAAAGAATCAGCTGGTGGGTATAGTAAGCTCCCCGTTTTACAACGAAAGATACCACGTGAAGGCACCCGAAGACGGGGTCATAATAGGCATCAGGACGCAGCCCATCGTCCGTCCCGGCACAACCGCCGCATGGTTCATGACATTCGACCAGGGAGAAATACTTCCGAGTTTGAAGAGAAAGAAGGTGAACGAGAAAACATCCCGGACGTTCTCAATGGTGCAGAAGAAAGGGATGGATCTGGGAGCGGATTTCAAACAATAGGAACATTCCTCCTCGTGTAATCCCACACCCTGTTCACGAGAGATGCCACCCTCTCCTCCACCTCCCCGCTGCTTCTCTCGTACCATTTTCTTACCACGTCGCCGCTTGTCCTTCTTTTTCTTATCCTTCTCCTGATTATGTTCTGGTAGCGGGGCTTGCAACCAAGTGTCTTCACACCCTTCTCCGCCTTCTCCACCCCCATGGATAAATAATCCCTGACGTCCACCGACTTTCCGTTCCATATGAACTCTCCACGGAGGGACTTCTTTATCGCCTCTATACGGTTTATCTCTATCTCCTTCAGGGACGGGAATTCCTGACGGCTCCAGGTCTGGGCATATTTCAGCCTGCCCATAGTGTATTCTATGAGGGCCATGTTCTCCTTCATAGTGCACTGCATCGGGTAAACCCGGTTCTCGACACGGAAGGGGATTTCGAATCTTATGCGGGCATCCTCGTGTCTTTCCTTTATCATGCTGTGGAGAGACGAACCATCCACATACGGAAAGGAAGCAAGGTAGTCGCCGTATTCAGACAGCGACAGCGGGTATTTTTTGAGTTTCGGGAAGCCCGCATTGCCGCCGTCCGCCTGCTCGTAAAGAAGGAGTCTGCTCTCCCTGTAATCAAGAATCTCCCCTGCCATGATGGGACTGTTTGCGGAAAGCGCTATGTACTCCGGGATTGTGTACAGAAGGCGGTTGTACTTGTCAGCAACGTCGTCCGGCGATTTGCCCTGGATATGAAGGTGGACCGACTGTATGCAGAGGGCGATGTGTTCGGCTTTTATTCTGCGGTTACCCACCCTTACCGGGGGAAACTGCGAACGCCACGATGCCATCATTCTCGCCCTTTCCGTATTCGATATCCATCTGTCGGAGAAGGCGGCGGGGTGGGGGTTGGAACCCATCAGAAGGAATATTGCCTCCTTTCCGTGTATTCTCTCCGCGATGTCGACTATGTTGCCCATTACGTCCATCAGATATTCCTCGATTTCCCTCAATGCCTCCGTCGAATACTGCCGCGGAAGTGTCCTTATCTCCAGCTGGGCTGCGCCCGCCTCCTCGCCGAACTCGAAATTCCGGTATATGCTGTTCAGTTTGGGAATCAGGGGCTGGACTTCCATGGGATTGCCCTCCGTGTCGGTGAGCACTCCCTCCAGCTCCAGCCCGAATACGTAATCTTCGGTGTGGTGGCTGCGGCTGTCCCACGTGGCCAGATATTTCTTCAGATCGTCCAGGGTCCGAAGTTCCATCCCATCACCTGATTTCAGTTCTTTTCGAATTTCGAGAACATCTCGACATACCTCTCCACCTCCTCTCTGGAGATGGGGGCGACATTTTTCAGCGCTTCCTCGAAGTGCTTTGCCTTCACCTTCAGCCTTTTGAGTTTGTTTTCCTCCATTGCTCCGCCCTTGTTTATGTGTTCCCTTATCGCGAGCATGACTGCCTCGTTGCATACGGCGGCTATGTCGGAACCTGTGTATCCCTCCGTTTTGCCGGCAAGTTTGTCAAGGTCAACGTCCTTCGCAAGCGGCTTCTTCCGGGTATGTATGCGGAATATCTCCTTTCTGGCTTCCCTGTCGGGCAGTTTGACGTATATGCGTCGGTCAAACCTTCCGGGCCTCAGCAATGCGGGGTCGATGATGTCGGGCCTGTTCGTTGCTGCTATCACCGTAACATCTCTGAGTTCCTCCAGTCCGTCAAGCTCCGTCAGAATCTGGCTTATCACACGCTCCGTCACGTGGGAATCGCTGGACGTACCCCTCGTCGGCGTTATGGCGTCTATCTCGTCGAAGAATATGATACACGGGGCTGCCTGTCTCGCTTTACGGAAGGTCTCCCTCACCGCTTTCTCGCTCTCGCCGACCCACTTGGAAAGGAATTCCGGCCCCTTGACGCTTATGAAATTCGCCTCGCTCTCCGTGGCTACGGCCTTTGCCAGCATGGTCTTTCCCGTACCCGGAGGACCGTAGAGCAGTATTCCCTTGGGCGGATTTGCGTCCATGTGGTAGAACACGTCGGCATACTTCAGCGGCCACTCGACGCTCTCCTTCAACGCCTGCTTTGCCTCGGAAAGACCGCCGATTTCGTCCCAGTGAACGCTGGGGCTTTCTATGACGACCTCCCTCATTGCAGACGGGCTCATGGATTTGAATGCCTCGTAGAAATCCTTCTCCGTTACCTCTATCTTGTTCAGCACCTCTGCGGGTATTCCCTCCGCCTCGAGATCCATCTCGGGAAGGATGCGCCTCAACGCCCGCATTGCAGCCTCCTTGCACAGCGCCTCGAGGTCTGCCCCCGAATAGCCGTGGGTTATGCTTGCAAATTTGTCAAGGTCAACGTCCTTCGCAAGCGGCATCCCCCTTGTGTGTATCGTTATGATTTCCCTTCTTCCCTTCTTGTCGGGTATGCCGATTTCTATCTCCCGGTCAAATCTGCCGGGGCGGCGCAGGGCGGGGTCAATGTCGTTCACGCGGTTGGTCGCACCTATGACTATAACCTTTCCACGCTCCTCAAGCCCGTCCATGAGCGCAAGAAGCTGTGCAACGACACGGCGTTCGACGTCCCCCTTCGTCTCCTCCCGCTTCGGGGCTATGGAATCGATTTCGTCGATGAATATTATGGAAGGTGCGCTCTCCGATGCCTCCTTGAATATGTTGCGCAAGTTCTCCTCGCTCTGACCGTAGTACTTGCTCATGATTTCCGGTCCGCTGAGAGTGAAGAAATTGGCGTTTGTCTCATTTGCAACAGCCTTGGCAATCAACGTTTTTCCGGTACCGGGAGGACCGTGGAGCAGCACGCCCTTGGGGGCTTCTACCCCTATTTTATCGAACAGTTCCGGATGCTTCAACGGAAGTTCTATCATCTCCCTTACCTGCTTTATCGTATCCCCCAGACCGCCTATATCCTCGTAGGTTATGCGGGGTATTTTCATCTCCATCTCCTTGGCAGGCTTGTCGCTTACGGATACATTCGTCCCGTCACCTATTATTACGGCTTCGCCTGCGGGCGAGAATTTGGTTACGGCAAGGTCTATTTTTCTTCCCATCACGTTCAATTCTATCACATCGCCCTTTGTCACCACCCTTCCCTCAAGTATCTGGGAGAGGTATTCCTCGCCGCCAACTATCCTGAGTTCCTCGAGCGGCGCAAGAACGACTCGCTCTGCGGTCTTTGCAGTTGCCTTTTTGACAGTAACATTATCATCTATCCCTGCACCTGCATTTCTCCTTATTGCGCCTTCTATTCTTATGATTCCCTTCCCGATATCTTCGGGATAGCCGGGCCAGAACAGGCATGCTGTCTTTTTCTTTCCTTCCACCAGTATGACATCACCTGCCGTGAGTCCCATTTTCTCGGCAATCTCGGGATCGATTCTTCCTATGCCTCTTCCGACATCCCTGGGTCTTGCCTCTGCCACTTTCAATACGATTTTTTCATTCATTTTTATCACCTCTATTAACTTAATTTGACTTAATCTGTTTGTTTTATGCAATCCCGCACCAGAACAAATAAAGAGAAAGAGAGAGGGATCAGTTTATGCTTACCTTCTTGCCCTTCTTCCTGGGCTTCGATTTCTTCAGTTCTATGTCCAGTATTCCGTTCTGGTAGCTCGCCTTTGCAGAGTCCGCGTCAACCTCGCACGGAAGTTCGACTTCCTTGTAGTACTTCCTCTTGTCCTTATCAACCCTGATTGTCAGCGTATTCTCAGTTACCTCCAGGTCGATGTCCTTCTTCTCGACCCCGGGCACCTCCGCGGTCACGCTTAGTGTATTCTTTCCCTCTATCACGTCAACCAGCGGTTCCCTGCTCTCCAGCTGCTGCGGCTCCACGCCGCCTGCCCTTGGCACGTTGCCGAACTCCTCGAAGTGCGGCTTGCCGTCGGGACCAACCCTGAGTGACCAGCCGTAGACGTACGGACCCCCTTCCTCGGGAGATGGCGTCTTTCCGCTCATTGCATCCCTGAATACGCGATTCATGTATTGCTGCGTTCTCCTGAACTGTTCCTCGAACTCATCGAATATGTCCGATGTGAATGATGGAAAGCCCCATCCGCGATGCCATCTGTCAAACCAATCCTCGAAGAAATCCCTTTCTTCATCCTCTCTTTTTCTTATTTTCCTTACCATTTTCATCACCTCCTTTCTGGCTTGGGTTACAAAACAGTATATTAGTTCTACTATAAATACTTTTCGTTCATATTCTGGATGTTATAGCCCTACCGGCAAACCGTGAATATATTGATAAATATATTATCATTTACATTCATGATAAACATGATAGCCCTGCTCTCCCTGCTGATGGTTGTGACATTCTCCATGCTCGTGATAAGAATAGGTGCAGTTGCCCTGGAGATGACCGGCTTATCAAGAGAAATGGCAAGATTCCAGGCACAGTCTGCTTTTTCCGGGGTCGGCTTCACCACGTCGGAATCCGAGTATGTTGTTTCCCACCCTGTGAGAAGGAAAATCATAAGGATTCTCATATTTGTGGGAAGTGCGGGGGTGGTCTCCGCAATGGCAACGCTGCTTCTGACCTTTGTGGGACAGACAAAGGAGGAGGCCACCTCAAGTTTGATGTGGCTTTTTGTCGGTTTGTTCGTCATATATCTCTTCGCCCGCTCCAAGTTGGTTGACAGAGGGTTGAGATGGCTCATCAGCAGAGCTCTGGAGAGATTCACGGGTTTGAAAATTTATGATTATGAACAGCTTCTGGGTTTGAGCAAAGGATATTCAATAGGGAAATTCAAGGTCAGGAAAGGGAGCTGGATGGAGGACAAAAAATTGAGGGATCTCAAGTTCGACGAGGAGGGCATACTTGCTTTGGCCGTATACCGTAAACTTGAAGGCAAGGAAAAATATCTGGGGGCGCCTGACGGGGACACGAAACTGAGGGAGGGGGATACCGTAATATGCTACGGTCCGGACGAAGCGATAAGGGAACTTTCATGCAGGCTGAAAGGAAGAGCGGGAAACAAACAGCACCGGAAGGCGGTGGAGAAGGAAAAGGCCAGAAAAGAGTACCAGGAAACGGAGTTTGAGAACATTTCATAAAAATAAAAGAGGTATTTCTTCATCTCGCCCTGTCAATCTCCTCCGTCAGTATTCTGTGAATAAGCGAGGCGTTTGCCCTTCCCCTCATCTTTTTCATTGCGATGCCCATCAGAGTTGATACTGCACGTTCACCCTTCTCCCCGATGATGTCCTTATGCTCTTTCACCAGACGCTCTATCTCCTTTCTGACCTCATCCTCACTCATCGCGGAAAGCCCGCACCTCCTGACCGCTTCCTCCAGAGAGCTTTCTGGATTTGCTGAAAAGTATGAAAGTATGTCAGCAACCCCCTCGCTCGAGAACATTCCCTTCTCAAGCCCCTCGAGAGCCCTGTCCATGTGCTCCACCGTTATATTTCCGGTATCAACACCATCCTTCTCCAGTTCCGGCAGGGTATTGAGCAAGACCCTTGCGATAACCCCTGCATTTTCCACATGACGTTCCACCAGATAGTCGAACCAATCATCTTTCCCTGTATTGACAATCTGCCCCGCCGCCTCCCGCCCGAGTCCATAACTCCCATACCTTGAAATTCTGTCCTCCGGCATTTCCGGCAGCCCGCGCCTTATCCTTTCTATCCTGCCATCGTCAATAGAAACGGGCGGCACGTCTGTCTCGGGGTACATTCTCTCGGCTCCGGGCAGGGGACGCATGTATCTGGTAGTCCCGTCCTCCATCGCCTTTCTCACCTCTCCCGGCACGCCATCGAACGCAGCCATCGCCCTGGAAAACACCTCCTCGAGACATCTCCTTGCCACATCCTTTTTCCCTATTGACAGAACGAAGGCGTCAATATCCCTGCATCCCAGCCTTTCCCTCACGCTTTCCACCTCCCCGGCAGAAATGCCGTAATTCGGGAGTTCGTCGGAATGCATGATGCCGCCCCCCGCCGTTTCCGCCACCGCAGCAAATTCCCTTCCGAGACGGTTCTTCCTGCTTTTCACACCCCCAATAAGCCCGCCGAATGCAGGCAGGCGAATTCCCATAACCGCCCCTTCTTTCATTCCCCTGATTATCGTTTTGGATTTCGAGCTGGAGAACAAATCGCTGATGTCGACCACCTTCACCTTTCCCATCCCCTCTTTCCCGCCGCTCCGGCTTTTCAGTGCATCCCTTACCGCGAGCATCTCGAGCTGGCGCTCAACCTCGTTCTCCAGAATTTTATGTATGGCATTCAGCTCCTGAACTCCTTTTATCTCCACCCTGCTGCCGCCTGCTATGGAGACATTAAGGTCCTGGCGTATCGTCCCTATGCCCCTTCTGACCAGCCCGGTTGCCCTCAGAATGCTGCCTATGCGGGCTGCCACCTCCTCCGCCTGCCCCGGCGATGTTATTTCGGGAGCGGTTGCTATTTCCACCAGAGGGATTCCCAGACGGTCGAGTCCGTAAGTTACCGTCCCCTCCGCCTCCCCGATGCGTCGTGCGGCATCCTCCTCGAGACATATTGTCTCTACGCGGACATCGCCACCTCCGCCACCTACCTCCCCGCCCAGTGCCACGAGTGCTGTCCTCTGGAAGCCGCCGG
>CAZOAF010000029.1:0-10024 GCA_964577775.1 uncultured Thermoplasmatales archaeon
GGGTGAGATAAAGATAAACGGATTCGATGTCATAAAGGAAGGAAGGAAGGCAAGGAAAAATATCGGTTATCTCCCGGAAAGGGTGGCATTCTATGACAATCTCACGGCAATCCAGACGATGGAGTTTTACGCGGAACTCAGGGGCGCAAGCATGAAGGAATGTGTCGAGCTGCTGAAGGACGTGGGGCTCGAGGGCGAGATGGATAAGAAGGTGGGGAACTACTCAAAGGGGATGGTTCAGCGTCTGGGACTTGCGCAGGCAATGATAGGAAATCCCTCGTTGCTCATACTCGATGAACCCACCGGGGGGCTTGACCCGCGGGGCGCTTGGCAGATACGCCAGAAAATAAAGGAACTGAACGAGAACGGAACGACGATATTCCTGTCATCGCACATACTCGGTGAGGTGCAGGAGGTCAGCAGCAACGTGGCGATTCTCAACCACGGAAAGCTCATTGCAAAGGATACGCTTGGCAATCTCGGAAAGAAACTCAACATACAGCCGACGCTTGTGATAGAATTGCAGCGTCCCTCTCCCTCGATACTCGGCAGGGTAAAGCAGGTGAAGGGCGTTGACGATGCCAGATTGTCCGGAAACGTGGTGGAGGTGATATGCAATCCGCGTGCAAAGACGAACATAATAAGTGCAATAGAGGAAGCGGGAGGGAAGATAACGGACTTCAGGACTGTCGAACCGTCGCTCGAGCAGGTCTTTTTGAGATTCACGGAGGATGAGTAGATGGACGGAGGGGCGATATACAGCGTGGCAAAGAAGGAATTCATGGATAACTGGCGAAACAAGTGGGTGCTGGCGGTTTCAGCCATATTTCTGATACTGACACTCGTAATTTCATACTTCGGGTCCATGGGGGCGGGAGGGGCGGGGTGGAGAGACCTGGATGCCACGATAATGGGCATGATGACACTTGTAACGCTTCTGGTTCCAATAATCGGATTGATGCTCGGGTACGCGGCAATCGTGGGAGAGAAGGAGAAAGGCTCGCTGGAACTCATGCTATCCTATCCTATCGAGCGCATTGAGATAGTCACGGGAAAGTTTCTCGGTCTCGGGGCTGTCATGGCTCTTGCGACTTCCGTCGGCTTCGGAGTGGCGGGAGTTATAATAGCAATAGGCGTAAGCGGTGTTCAGTGGGGCAACTACGCCGTTTTTGTGCTCGCGTCCGTGCTCCTCGGTCTCGTATTCATTGCAATATCCATGTTCTTCTCGGCAATTTTCAAAAAGCGCTCGGCTGCGATGGGCGGTGCCGTGTTTTTGTGGTTCCTGTTCGAGATGATATGGAATATTGTCATTGCGGGAATTCTCACCGCCCAGTACGGCATCGGGAAGATTACGGACCCGAATTTCATGGCACCGAACTGGTACTACGTGACCTCGCTGGTGAATCCGGTTAAGGCATATTCGGCACTTGTATCGCTCAGCATTCCATCCGTAAGCGAGCTTGCGGGAAGCATTCCCTCATTTGTCAACGTGCCTTTCAATCTTGCCATCCTGCTTTCATGGCTGGGCGGGATGTTCATGCTGACATACTATATGTTCAACAAAAAGGATTTGTGAATCACTCAAGCAGTTTTGCCACTTCCCTTGCCACGCTTGCACGGCTGTATATGCTCTCTATCGTGTCCGTCGATGCAAGCTCGCTGCATCCGGCGTTCATAATCCGTTTATCCGCATTTTTAATGAACAGTCCGTGTATGCACGCGGCGTATATCCTCTCCGCGCCCTGCCGGTTGAGCATCTCCACGGCTTTTGCCATCGTTCCCCCTGTTGAGATTATATCGTCCATTATGAGCAGGCTTTTCCCTTTCACGTCCATGTCCTTCACCTCCATCTTCACCTCGCTGCCGCTTATCCTTGTTTTCTCGAAGTAATCGTAGCCGCATTTTATGATGCCCGCTGCCTTTTTCGCCATCTCCAGCGCCCCCTTGTCGGGTGATATGACCGCATCCACCCTGCCCTCAAAATACTCGGCAATAGATGGCATGCCGTCGCATATCCCGGCATCTATGCTGAAAAAATTTGTGATATGCGGCTTGTGGGGGTTTACCAGTATGACGCTGTCCGCGTTTTGTTCTATCAGATGCGCCATTTTTTCCGAACTCACCGCCTCCCCCTCCTCGAACGTTCTGTCCTGCCTTCCGTAGCCGTAGTACGGTATGACGATGCGTATTCTCTTCGCCCCCATCTTTACGGCTGCGTCCTGAAGAAGGAAGAGTTCGATGATGCTGCTGTCGGGATATGTATTCTGTACGATTATTGCCTCGTTGATTTTTTCGTTTATGCGCACGTAGCACTCCCCGTCGGGAAAACGCTTTATCGTTGTGCTCGCAAGTGGCACATCCATTTCGGCGGACAGGGTTCCAGCCAGTGCCCTGGACGAGGAGCCGGCAATTATTTTCATGGTATGGAATCGCTACGTCCCTTTTAAATTTTTAACCGCAATCGAAATCACGGCGATGAAATCGTCCACGGATGCACCCATAAGGTCAATGCTGCCAAAAAATGGGGCAGCAGTCGCTCTTATTTTTTCCTCCGTGCATTCTATTCCCTCCAGCATTTTCTCCAGTTCCTCTATTTTCTCCTCGGGGTACATGAAGAAATCTCCGGTGAATTTTACGCTCTCTATCTTCCCGCCTTTCAATGAAAGCGTGCATTTGACCAGTTTGCCGCCCCTCACCTTCAACTCACCTTTTGAAATTCCATTCCCTGCTTGCATATTTTTCCCTCAATCCGTCTATACGCATGATTTCGTCTTCCTCCATCTCCCCTGCTGCCAGATGCATTCCGAATCCCTCTTCAAAACCACTCACGAGGGCGTTTATGACCTCGTTTTCTCCAACCTTTTTTGTCTCATCCTTCAGGCACGTCACCCGCTTGCTCGCCCTGTCTATTCCCTTGTCCTCGATTTTTTTCTCGGACACGTTCAGAAGGGAGAACATCAGTTCAATGTCGGGGTCGATAAGTATCGTGCCGTGCTGCAGAACGTTGCCGTGGCGGCGTGTCTGTGCGCTTCCCGAAATTTTTCTGCCGTTGACAACGATGTCGTTCAGCGGCGAGAATTCGGCATTTACGCCCAGATGGCCGAGCCCTCCCGCAATCGAGGAGCATATTTTGTCGCATGATTCGAGAATGTTTTTCGGAAGCATCTCTTCGGGGGCGACGAGGGAGTATGTTATCTCGCCGTGTTCGTCATGGAATACCGCCCCGCCGCCGCTTATCCGCCTTACGACATCCACGCCGTGCCTTTTGCATTCCTCGAGGTTGACCTCCTCCTCAATTCCCTGGAAGTACCCTATCGATATTGCGGAGGGTCTCCATCTGTAGAGCCGCACCGTCGGCCTGCCAGAGACGAGCAGCGATTCGTCTATTGCCATGTTCGTGAACGCATCGCCTGCTCCGTGAATCAGCAGTCTCCACTCTTTCATGGATGGTGAACGCCAAGGCATAAAAATCATTGTCGATATCCTTAAATAAGTTGCTTTTTATCTGCCCCCATGGAGTATGCCATAGAGGTGGACGGTCTTACCAAGATGTACGGCGATTTGAAGGCCGTGGATGGCATATCCTTCAAGGTGGCGGAGGGCGAGATTTTTGCGTTTCTCGGTCCCAACGGTGCGGGCAAGACGACGACGGTGGAGATAATAGAGACAATAAGGAATCCCACGAAGGGGAAAATAAAGGTCCTCGGCTATGACATAAGCAGGAGAACGAAGGAAATCAAGGAGAGAATAGGAGTACTTCCGCAGGAGTTCATATCGTTCGAGCGCTTGACGGTCAGGGAAACGCTGTCGTATTTCTCCAGCCTTTACAAAAAACATGCGGACATAGACGAAATCATAGATACCATAGATTTGAGGGACAAGGAGGACGAACTTTACCAGAACCTTTCCGGCGGGCTCAAGCAGCGCGTCGGGGTTGCAATCGCCCTCGTGAACGACCCGGACATAGTGTTTCTGGACGAGCCGACCACGGGTCTGGACCCCCGCGCCCGCCGCGACGTGTGGGATGCAATCTCCGGGCTGAAGGAGCGGGGGAAGACCGTTTTTTTGACAACCCACTACATGGAGGAGGCGGAGTATCTTGCGGACAGCATTGCCATCATACACAGGGGCAGGATTGTTGCGGAGGGAACGCTTGACGACCTTCTCCGGGAGTACGGGCGCCAGAGCACGCTGCTGATAAAGGGCGGGAGGGTGGCGGAGGTCGCGGATGCGCTGGCAGATACGGGCTACGACGCGAAGGAGACGAACGGGGACGTCGAGGTGAAACTCTCAAGAAGGGAGGCCGTGCTTGACATACTGTTTCATCTCAGGGAGAAGGGTGTACAGTACAGGGAGGTTGACATCCGCAATTCCGACCTGGAGGATGTATTCCTGAATCTCACAGGTGCGAAATTGAAGGAGGGGGAAACATGAACCCGAAGATAATTGCGGCGGATTTCATGGCAAGCTTCCGGAACTATGTCCGGAACAAGGGCTCCCTTTTCTTCTCGATTGCATTTCCCGTTATTCTCATACTTCTTTTCGGTGCAATTTTCTCGGGCGGCGGGGAGGGGAGTTACGATTTGTACGTGAAAAATTTCGATTACGAGAACGGCGAGTTCATTGCAAGCATGATGAACGGCAGCCTTCCGGGCAATTTTACGAATTTCTACGATGCGGTGTACGCCCAGCTGAACGATACCGGAATAATAAAACTCAGAATAATAGGCGACGAAGATGTCCCGGATAAGAAGGGGCTGCATGATTACGTCGAATCCAATAAGCTGAAGTCCGTAATGGTGATTCCGAAAAATTACGGCATCAATCTCGGAATGTCAATAGCAAATGAAAACGCAAGTTCCGCCCCGAACATCACCCTGATGCTTGACCAGAGCGAGGCGCAGAGGAACGGCATAATCATCTCGGTGATATCACAGTTCATGGGGCAGTCGAATTTGATGATTGCGGGCGGGCAGAATTTCATGAGATTCAACACGAGCAACATAATACAGGATGAATTCGAGTACATCGATTTCTTCGTGCCCGGGGTTATTGCGTTGACGGTCATGACAAACAGCGTTTTCGGCGTCATAGAGAGCAACACGAAATTCAGGAAAAACGGCATGCTCAGAAAGCTGCTCACAACGCCCTTCACACGTGGCGAGTGGATTATGGCAAAGATGCTGTTCATGCTCTTCATGTCGTTTGTGTCCGCCTTCACCATCCTTGTGGTGGGCGTGCTGGTGTGGAACCTTCACTTCGAAATCAACGTTTACATGTTCGTTATCATAACATCCGCAAGTTTTGCATTTGCCGGGATGGGCATGATTGTGACGCGTTTTGTGAGGGACGAGGAGACGGCGCCCGCCGCCGCGAACGTCATAACATTTCCCATGATGTTCCTTGCAGGCGTATTCTTCCCGCTGGAGATGATGCCCTCGTTCCTGCAGATCATAGCGAAGTTCATGCCGCTGTACTACGTGGGCGAGGGGCTGAGGGATGCCATGATTCTGGGAGACGCATCCGGGGCGCTCATGAACAGCCTCATCATTTTCGTATTTGCAGCGGTCGTTTTTGCCGTCGGAGTTGCGGTCACAAGCTGGAAGGAGGAGTAGACATACCAATATTTTTATAGATTTGCCAGATATGTGTCCATGAAATCCGCTTCGGTTAACTTTCTGGCAATCTCGCTGATTGTTGTTATGATGCTCGTGCCGGTGGGAATGGGCGGCGGGTATGCGGGCAATTCCTCCGTCATTGCAGGCACATCGGGAACGCTCGACCCTCCCTCGTCATTCGATTTGAGGGACGTTGACGGTGTTGACTATGTCACCTCCGTCAGAAGCCAGCAGGGCGGCACGTGCTGGACGCACGGCGTTATGGCCGCGATGGAGGGCAACCTTCTGATGACCGGAAACTGGGCGGCTGCCGGGGAAACAGGCGAGCCCAATCTGGCGGAGTACCACCTTGACTGGTGGAACGGATTCAACAAATTCAACAACGATGACACCGACCCGCCCGACGGGGGCGGACTCGACGTTCACATGGGGGGCGACTACCGTGTTGCGGCGGCGTATATCACGAGGGGCGAGGGTGCTGTCAGGGACATTGACGGCCAGTCCTACGGCACGCCGCCGGGCAGGCACGACCCCGGCTACCATTATTACTATCCGAGAGATATAGAATGGTATCATATGGATGACAATCTCGGCAATATCAACCTCATCAAGCAGAAAATCATGGAAGAGGGAGTCATGGGAACGTGCATGTGCTACAGCAGTTCGTTCATACAAAAATACGGCAGCTATTATGCCCATTACCAGCCTCCGAGCAGCCACCTTGACCCGAATCATGCGATAGCCATAGTCGGATGGGATGACAGCAAAATCACGCCCGCCCCCGAGCCCGGCGCCTGGCTGTGCAAGAACAGCTGGGGGGAGGACTGGGGACCCGAGCACGGCTATTTCTGGATTTCGTACTATGACAAGTGGTGCGGGAAGCATCCCGAGATGGGGGCGGTTTCGTTCCAGGATGTCGAGCCGTTGAAGTACAGCCATGTATACTATCATGACTATCACGGCTGGAGGGACACGAAGACGTACTGCGATGGCGCGTTCAATGCATTCGTTGCAACGGGAAACGAGGAACTCCAGGCGGTGAGTTTTTACACGGCTGCGGACAACGTTGCGTACACGGTGAAGGTATACGACGAATTCGAGGACGGCGAACTCCGGCAGGAGTTGTCCTCCCGGACGGGAGTGATAAATTACACCGGTTTCCATACGATAGACCTTGACCCTCCAATAGGATTTGCGGCGGGAGACGATTTTTACATATATCTGAAACTCTCCGCAGGGGGCTACCCGTACGACCGGACATCCGACGTGCCTGTTCTGCTCGGGGGAACGCACACCAGCGTTGTGGTGGACTCGTCGTCCAATCCGGGAGAGAGTTACTACCTGCTGGGCTCTTCGTGGCTCGACATGTACACCTTCGACAAGACATCGAATTTCTGCATCAAGGGTCTGAGCAATCCATGGACTCCCACGGAGCCGGACCTCGACTGCGACGGCACGCTTTCATGGGCGGACGTGAAACCCGGAAATAAGGTGACGGGGTACTTCACGGTGGAGAACGTGGGCGAATCTTCGTCGGAACTTAACTGGGAGATTGCAGACCATCCCGACTGGGGGCAGTGGACATTCACTCCCTCAAACGGCACGAACCTCAAGCCGGAGGGCGGTGCATTCGTCGTGCAGGTGACCGTTGTTGCGCCCTCCCGTCAGAACCAGTCGTTCAGCGGCGAGATAAAAATCGTCAACAGGGACGACGGCAGCGATTTCGATACCGTGGGTGTGAGCCTTTCGACACCTGTCAGGAGCGCCCCGCATTTCGACCTTCCGGTCTTCCGACTCCTTCAGGAATTCTTGCAGCGCTTTCCCGTTCTTTACAACCTGCTGAAGGGCGAAATCCTGTCCGTGGGGTAAAAACAAACTTTTTAATACAATCCTGGCTTAAAAGCGGATGGAAGATTACAATACATTCGAGCATACCGCAGATATAGGCATAGAGGCGTACGGGCGAACACTCGAGGAGGCATTCGGGAATGCGGCAAAGGGCATGTTTTCCATAATCACGAACGGAAGCAGGGTGGAGGCGGTGGAGAAACGCCATATTGAATTGCCCGTCGATTCTGATGAGGAGCAGCTGCTGGTTGACTTCCTGTCGGAACTCCTTTACATAAACGATGTGGAGGAGATGGTATTCGGTGACTTCGACGTGAAAATAGATGACAAATTGCTGGTTGCAGATGCTTACGGGGAGAAATACGACAGAGGCAAGCACGGCTACGGAACCGAGATAAAGGCGGTTACGTATCACATGCTTCAAATCAAAAGAAATAAAAAAGGCTTTTACATAAGAGTGCTGTTTGATATATAAAAGAAGATTGGTATCAAAAATAAAAAAGAGGAGAATATGTGGAACGGACCATTGAACAAGGTGGGAGAATACAGATACGAGATACCCTCGAGTTACAGGGGCAAGAACGGCAATCTCAAAATGAGGACATCCGGTATGGTTTATACGAGCGACGAGATGCTGGATGCAATAAAAAAGGACGAGGCACTGGAGCAGGTTGCAAACGTCACCACCCTGCCGGGCATTGTCGGAAAATCAATTGCAATGCCGGAGATACACTGGGGATACGGCTTTCCCATAGGGGGTGTGGCTGCCACGTCCGCGGATGACGGCGTCATATCGCCGGGCGGCGTGGGCTTCGACATAAACTGCGGAGTCCGCCTCGTGAGAACCAATCTTCATATCGGAGACCTGGACAGGGAGAAAATCAGGGCTCTGGTTGACGAGATGTTCAACAACGTTCCTTCGGGAGTCGGGAGCAAGGCGAAGATACGTTTGAACAGAAACGAGCTGGACGGGGTCATCGAAAGAGGTGCAAAGTGGGCTGTCGAGAACGGTTACGGATGGGATAGGGACCTCGATGTTCTGGAGGAGAACGGCTCCATGGAGACCGATTTGTCCACCATATCGGAAAAGGCAAAGGAGAGGGGCAAATCGCAGGTCGGCTCGCTCGGGGCGGGCAACCATTTTCTGGAGATACAGAAGGTGGCGGACATATTCGACGAAGGTGCCGCAAGAACGTACGGCGTGGAGAAGGACCAGATAGTGGTGCTGATACACACGGGCTCCAGGGGATTCGGACACCAGGTCTGCACCGACCATCTGAAGGTGCTCGAAAATGCGGTCAGAAAGTACGGAATAGATCTGCCAGACCGTCAGCTTGCATGCGCTCCGGTCCACAGCGACGAGGGGCAGGCATACCTCAGGGCAATGGCAGGCGCCGCAAACTTTGCATGGTGCAACCGCCAGCTCATAGTCCACTGGGTGCGCCAGTCCTTCGAGCATGTCTTCAAAGAAAGCGCCGAGGACATGGGAATGGAGATTGTTTACGATGTCTGCCACAATGTCGCAAAGCTCGAGGAGCACGAGGTTGAAGGAAAGAAAATGAAGGTATACGTTCACCGCAAGGGGGCGACAAGGGCTTTCGGCCCGGGGAGGAAGGAGGTACCGCTGAAGTACAGGGATGTCGGTCAGCCGGTGATAATCCCCGGAGACATGGGGACGGAGAGCTACCTGCTGAGGGGTACAGCAAAATCGGAAGAAACGTTCGGTTCCACGTGCCACGGTGCCGGAAGGGTTCTCTCGAGAACGGCAGCGAAGAAGAAATGGAGCGGGCAGGAAATAGGCAGAAATCTGGACAGGAAGGGGATATATGCCCATCCTGCGAGCTGGAGCGTCATGGCGGAGGAAAGTCCGGATGCGTACAAGGACGTGAGCCAGGTTGTGGGTGTGACCCACGGAGCGGGCATATCGTCCAAGGTTGCGCGCATGATTCCACTGGGGGTGGTAAAGGGCTAGAGGTAAGAATGGATTATATCGCGGATGTGTCAATAAAGATAGCCATATGCATTGTTTTCGCCCTCATTTCGCTGAGGTACAGAATACTCGATACTGCGGGGACGGCTGCCGCCCTGGCAATAGGAATCATGATACTTTTCTCCACCGGCATAGAGTGGTTTGCGATACTGCTGATTTTTTTGATTCTGGGAATTTTGTCGACGAAGTTCCGCTACGGATACAAGGAGAGAAATCGGCTTCACGAGCGGGGGAACGGGATGAGAAAGGCGGGAAATGTCATGGCAAACGGACTCATTCCGGCTGTTGCTGCCCTGTCCGCGCTCATATTCTCCCCCGAGAGGATGATAATCCCGTTCACCGTTGCCATAGCGGTTGCAACCTCCGACACGTTCGCCTCCGAGATAGGCGTTCTTTCCGACAGGGTATATCTCATAACAAACTTCAAGAAGACGGAGGCGGGCACAAACGGCGGCATATCCCTGCTGGGCGAGGGCGCATCGTTGCTCGGTGCTTCGGTGATTGCCGTATCGGCATTTTTCCTGGTGGGCATGGAGTTAAAGTGGTTAGCATTCTCCGTAATCATGGG
>CAZOAF010000030.1:0-9928 GCA_964577775.1 uncultured Thermoplasmatales archaeon
TTTTGAGGGAGCTGAAGGAGTACGGAGTCAACTGGCGAAAGACAAGAATGAGCGTGATAGCGGACCTGACACCCGAAAGTGCCGAGGAGGCATATCTGAACCAGACTGTTGTGCCGTATCTCGGAAAAATATTCTCGTTCAAGAACCTTCAAATTCTTCATGTGGGCGATGAACCCACGGATTTGATAGAGAAGATAGACGATTTTCGTCCCGAATTTCTGGGCGGTTATCCCGGAGTGCTGCGCGCCCTTGCGGTTCTCAAGCGCCAGGGATACGGAAAGAATATCGAGCCAGATGTCATGGCATCATCCGGTGCCGTACTTGACGATTATACAAAGAAATACATAGAGGATGCATTCGGTGCGAAGATATATGACGTCTACGGCTCCACGGAGGCAGGTCCCGTTGCGTTCGAGTGCAGGCAGGGGAACTACCACATCCATTCGGATCTGGTTCACCTCGAATTTCTCGACGACGAGGGCAACGATGTTGCCCCCGGCGAGCCGGGTCATGTCGTCGTGACAAAACTCTACGGCAGGGGAACGCCCGTGATACGCTACACCGGAATGAATGATTTTATCATTCCGCTGGAAAGTTCATGCGGCTGCGGGATTCACACCCACCTTCTTGGAATTGTGGGCGGGAGAAAAGCAGATTCCATAGTGCTTGAAGGTGGAAAGATAATACCGCCTTCCGCCATAACAGGCATACCAGGGAAGGTCATGCACGAACTTGGAACAGACAAAATACAGCAGTTCCAGATAATCCAGAAAAGCATGAATCTGGTGGAAATACATCTCGTGATAGACGAGAAACTGAGAAACGTGGGTCCGTCCATTGAGGACATATCCGAAAGGCTGAGGGAGAAATACTGCCACAAGTTCGGGGACGGGGTGGAGGTGGTGGTGAAGGAAGTCAACGAGATAAGGAAAAGCGAGAATGTTGACACGCCCCCGCATGTTGTCATATCCGAAGTGAAGATTTCCTGATAAGCATTTTTTATATTGCCCCGCCGTTACACGTTCATGGAGAGAGGCGTGGCATTCATACGCGGTATAGGGATGTTCGGGAACAGGAATTACACCCGCGAGGAGATAGCGGAATGCCTTGAGGGAATAGGCATCAACATAGTCGGGATGTACGGTAACGACAACATAGTATTTGAGAAGGAGGGCATGCACTATGCCTCTGCGGGAAAGCTCATCGAGCGCTGCCTGGAAAAGAGATTCAAAGAAAAATTTTATGTCACGACGAGAAGCATGGGAACCGTGACGGGCATAGTTAACAGATTCTCCAATAGAATGCCCTAATTTTAAATATCACTTTCCGATTAGCAATAGTTCGGGGATAACCATGATAAAGGTCGATAAGGAAAGATGTATGCACTGCGGGGGCTGCGTTGGTCTGTGCCCCGTGGATGCGCTGACTTTGAGCGAAACCGAGCTTACCGTCTCGGATAACTGCAACGAATGCATGATATGCGTCAAATTTTGCCCTGTAGGGGCTCTGGGGGTGTGAAAATGGATGTCGAATGTCTGGTAATAGGAGCGGGGCCGGCGGGGAGCATGGCGGCGAGGGAGCTGGCTGCAAGAGGTATTGAAACAGTCGTCATAGAAAAACGACAGGAAATCGGTGCGCCGAAAAGGTGTGCCGAGGGCGTGTCAAAACATGGTCTCGAGAAACTCGGAATTGAGATACACAAACTCGGAATATCAAGAGTCATAAAGGGGGCTGCCCTATACTCCCCGTCCGGAAAGAAGGTCGTCATGGAAGGGCACGACATGGACGGATACGTGCTCGAGAGGAAGGTTTTCGAGAAGCACCTTGCCAGCGAGGCGATAAAGGAGGGTGCGCGCTACATGATAAAAACCCAGGCGGTTAGAATGGAAAGGGAAAACGGTCGGTGGAACGTCGGAATAAGGAGTCTCGACGGGGATGACGAGATACGTGCAAAACTCGTCATAGGGGCGGACGGGGTGGAATCCAAGGTGGGAAGATGGGCGGGCCTGAAAACGTTGAACAGACTCACCGATTACCATTCCGGCATACAGTTCGAGATGGCAGGGGTGAATGCGGACGAGAATTACATACACCTGTTTTTCGGAAACGATGTCGCCCCTCTCGGCTATGCATGGATTTTCCCGAAGGCATTTTCGTCTAATGTCGGACTCGGCATACTGGAAAAAGGGGCAAAGATGAGGGCATACGATTATTTGAAGAAATTCATAGAGGAACACGATGACATATTCAAAAATGCAAGCCCCATAGAAATCAATAGCGGCGGCGTGCCTGTAGCCCACTTCACGGGCATGGTTTCCGAGGGCGTCATGCTGGTCGGTGATGCTGCCCAGCTCGTAAACCCGATACACGGCGGCGGGATCACGAGGGCAATGCATTCGTCCATCATGGCAGCGGAGGTTGCCGGGCATGCCCTGAAAGAGGATGACCTTTCCAGGGAACGCCTCGAAGAATACGAGAAAAAATGGAATGATGAGTACGAGGAGACCACCAGCAAGCTCATGAAGCTCAGGGGATTTCTGGAAAAACTGGAGGACAAGGACTTCGAGATGCTTGCCGACATGCTGGAGGGCGAGGACATATTCAAGCTTACGCAGGCAAAACTTTCTTTCTTCGTGAAGAAGCTGATAAAGAAGCCTTCCCTTCTGGGACTTGCCACGAAGTATCTGAAAGAGTGAAACTCATCCGACAACCAGTGCCATGTGGTCCCTGGAATAGGGCGAAAGGATTACTGCCTCCGTTACCCGGAATTTTCTTTCCAGCTCTTTTCTCACCCTCCGGAATATCTTTCCAGGCGGCATTGAAACATCTATGCTTCTTGCCTTCACCATGAGTATGCCCTGCCCGACTCCGAATTTCTCCATGTTTTTCATGAATATGCCCATCTGGTCTCTCTGGGAGATGTCCTGATACAGCAAATCAACGCTACCGACCATCATTCCGTAGGTATCGGGCTTTTCCGCATCTGCAAGTATGGGAATTATGTTGCCCCTCGTGCTGCACACATTGACCAGGTCGCCCATTGCCCTCACTGACATCTCCACTGCATATATCGTGCCGTCAACAGCGATATCGGAGAGATGGGAAACCGTTGTGCCGTTTGCAGCCCCCAGGTAAAGTATGTTGCTGTTCCTGCTCACGGGCATGGTCTTCAATCCTTTCAGTATTGCTGCCGCCATCTTGCTCTTGTAGGGATTCCACGAGCGGTATTCCACGCCCTCGTAGTGGATTATGTGCTCGTTGTAAACTTTCTCCCCCGGAACAAGATTCGGCGTGTACAGCCTGCCGTCCATCTGGTAAACGCCCGGAAATTTCTCCTTCATTATGCTCATCTTATCCTTCTGCCGGCAATCTCGCAGGCAATATAGGATGCGTCTATCACCGGAGCCACGACAGGCGCGTAGGATGTCTCTGCCTCCATGAACTGCTCGAGCGTGAGACCCGTATTTATGGCAAGCGAGAATCTGTCTATGCGCTGCGCCGCCCCCGGCCCGACCGCCTGCGCCCCCAGTATGCGCCCTTTTTTGTCGGCATGAACCTTGATGAAAATCTCCTCGCCTCCCATGTATTCGGGCAGGGTACTGCCGTTGAATTTTCCCGTGAGCGTGTGCTCCATGTTCAGCGGACCTGCAGCGGCAATCTCGATGCCGAAAATTTTCGTTGTCCTGGCATTAACGAGGGGGGGCATTGTTCTGTTTCCCCCCACGGCATTTGTTCCTGCAACGATTCCCTGCCGCACAGCCACGCTTCCCAGCCCCACCTGAATATCGTTTCCCAGAATGTCCCTGTAACGGGTGCAGTCGCCTACCGCATAAACGTTTTCAACCGATGTCTCGCACCTTTCGTTAACGTCTATTGCCCTTCCGTCACTCGAGAGATTGCCTGCAATGCCTGCATTCGCCCTGTTTCCGGCTGCAACTATCACAAAATCGCATTTGATGGTTACCTCCCTCCCTTCTCCGTCAACAGCCGCAACCTCCATCTGCTCTCCTTCCTTTATTTCCGTAACCCTGTGTCCGAAGAGCATCTCCACGTCGTTTCCGATTCTCTCCCTCACGATGCGGGCAACATCCCGGTCTACCATGGTGAGCAGCAAATCCGGCATGAATTCCAGCACCGTGACATCTATCCCTATCTTCACGAGCGCCTCGGCAACCTCCAGCCCTATGAGGCCCGCGCCGACCACCACCGCTTTCCTCGAACGCTCCGCCTCCTTTCTTATTGCAACTGCATCGTCAAGGCTGCGCAGGAAGTATGTCCTGCCCCCCGGTTTCACGGGAGAAAAGGGAGATGCACCGGTGGCTATTATCAGCGAATCGTATTTTTCCTCGCCGTCAGGAGTCGTGACAACACGTCTGTCAAAATCTATCGAGGAGACCTCCGTGTTGAGATGGAGTTCGATGTTCGACTTTTCGAACCACTCCTCGTCGAATTCTATAACGGATTCCGGAGAGAGCTCACCGGATATGACAAGCGGCAGGGCGCATTTGGAGTATTCGGGATATTTGCCCTTCTCGAAAATCTTTATTTCGGCCTTTCTGTCGTTTTTTCTTGCAAACTGGGCGGCTGTTGCCCCCGCCGCACCGCATCCCACTATCACCAGATTCATGATGCTATATTGCAGTCGGACTTAAATTTTTATTCCCCGAGTATCTTCTTCAGTTCATCGACAAGCCCGCTGAAACCTATGGGGCGGGGTATTATGCCCTTTGCCCCCGCATTCATCAGGCGGTCGGACCATCTTGTGTCAAAGAATGCGGTGAAACCGTAGATGTTTGCCTTCCCGTCAATTTCCCTTATCTTTTCCGTGGCTTCCGCACCGTCTATGCCCGGGAGTTTCAAATCCATTATCACGACATCGGGCTTCTTTCGCTCCTTCATCATGCTCTCGTATACCTCCACCCCTTCCTCCCCTGTAAATGCGGAGTGGATTTCGACGTCAAGTCCCGACCTTTTTATATATATCTTCATCAAATCCTGCATGTCCTCCTCATCCTCCACTATCAATATTCTCTTCTTTTTCCCCATGAACTCACCTTCGTTTACCCTGTGGTAAGGAAATGCCGGGCTACTGGGATAAACAGGGCATCATCTATAAAGTTTTTTAAATTTTTGGAACCCTTTTTCTTTTCAAAAAAGAAAAAGTGCTTCACCCCAAAAAGAAAATTTAATCTTCGAATTTTAAAGAGTTGACGGAAAAAACCCAATATTTTAGTTTTTTCCGACGAAACGCTTTCTTTGCAACCCTTTAAAAAAGGTCTGCACCCCAAACTTCTTTTTCCGAGGTTTTTCTTTTTAAGAAAGGGGTTCCAGGATATTCAAGAAAATATTTATAGGATGGGGAAATAAACAGAATTATGGATTACGAGGATGACAAGGGCAAACGGGAGTTTTCCGGAAATACGATAACAATTGTTTCGGGGGTCATAGCCCTTATCATCATCTCGGCGGTTGTTTCCGCATATCCAAACGGTATGGGGGTATCGGGAACACATGATGTTGTCTACAATGGCAGCGAAGATATTGTAATGTCTGGAAAGATTGGCATAAAAGGAAGCATTGATGGAATTGCCGCCTCAAATGTATCCGGTGGACTTTTCTCGGGAGCAGGCGAGATAGTGGTGAGCGACGGTTCATCCGTGAAGACATTTTTCAATGAAAATATCATTATCAGCGGAGGCAATTCGGAATTGAATCTGACTGCATATATCGACGAGGAATTCGGATGTGCTGTTGTTCTTTTTAACACATCGAATGAGACCTCACTGGGAATAATTACGAGGGAAGCAATGAATTTCTCCTGCACGGGAGACGCCGTCCTGGTTGTTAAGAACAGCAACGTCTCGGTTGGAAACGGAACGTGGGATGGAAGCGGTGATTTCGTGGTAACGTTAAAAGGCGGCTTTCATGCATCCATGAATGCAAAAATCTTGGGAATATCGGCAGATGGTGCACTTAATCTATCCGTGGAGAAAGGGAGGGCTTTCGACGATAAAATTCTAGATGCATTTGATATAGGTCTTCCGCCCCTGCCCTTCGATTTCAACGGTTTTTTTGCCGTATCGAAAGGTGGGCTCTCGGTTGACGGAAATCCCATGACCATCAAAAATTTCTCGTTCCTCAGGGGGGCGGGGACGGCGGCTGTTTCGGGAAATAACATGCATATCGAAATGAAGGCAACGTTGATAATAATCGACGGGGATTTCTACAGTACGGAGAGGGGCACGATTTTGTGGTTCATACCTGACAGGATAATAGGCTTCTGGCCCATAGCAATAGCGATATGGGTGGTCGCATATCTGGTGAAGAAGCGATACATGTCAAAGGTGGAGGATTATGACAAGGGGTTGAGCGGCACATCCATGGTGATACATGCGTTGGGGCTTGTCATCTCGTTTTATCTGTGGGATCAGGAGATACGATATATGTTCGGAGGCAGCATACTCTCCGCCGTGGCGGAATCTTTAAAGGATGGATTTTCGCTCGGTCAGTGGGTGGTTGCCCCGTTCGAGATAGTGCCCTTCCTTGCAGTGATGGTGTTCATTGCCCTTCCCGTGAGCATAATACTCTCGTCAATATTCGGGTTGATAGGATTCGAACGTCTGGGCAAGGGGGTCGGCAAGGCGACGGGGCTGCTCCTGCTCTTCTTTGCCGGCGCGGTGTACATATCCTTCTTTTTGAACATAACCCTCTCGCCTCTTATCAAGGGATTCATGGGTTTTTAGATGATGGCAGTACCCGTTCACCGGGAGAGGGCGATTTATATGCCGTCCATTAAGGCGGTGGCGGTGGCGGACATTCACATAGGCATGGAATACGAATTCTCGATAAAGGGTGCGAACATACCCTCACAGACCGAATCCCTTGTCAGAAGATGCAGGGACATATGCGCGGAAAAGAACGCCGAGACGATGCTCATAGTGGGCGACCTGAAGCACACGATTGCCCCGCCGCCGGCGGGCAGCAGCAGGGAATACGAGATTGCCATAAGAAAGGAAAGGGATGATGTGAAGGTTTTCATAGAGGAATTGGCGGACGTTGTCGAGATGGTTCTTGTGAAGGGGAATCATGACGGCGGGCTCGGAACCGGGAGGAAGATGAAGGTTTACGACTCCGGCGGCGGTTTGTTCGGCAATATCGGTTTCGTACACGGTCATGCATGGCCGTCGGAGGAGGTCATGGGTGCGGAACTGCTCGTTATGGGGCATGTCCATCCCGCCGTGCGCATGAGGGACAGACTGGGATACGGCATATCCAGACCGTGCTGGGTGAGGGCTCCGCTCAATGGTAATGCCCTTCACGAGAGATACGAAAATGCGAATGCGGGCATGGAGGTCATCATAATGCCGGCGTTCAATCCGCTGTGCGGCGGCATGGCCGTGAATATGGAGGGAATAATGGGTCCAATGAAGAAATTGATAGACTTGGAGAATGCAAGTGCATATCTGCTCGACGGAACGAATCTGGGGAAAGTGGGGGACCTTCCATAGCCGGCAAAAATTTTTATCCCGATTTGCATTTACCGCTTGATTAAAATGAAAATACTTGTAACGGATGTAATAGCCGAGGAGGCAATGGAGATGCTGAAGAAGAACCACGATGTCACATTCAAGGACATAACCGGAGAGGAGCTTGCAAGGGAAATTGCCCCGTACCATGCCCTGATGGTGAGAAGCGGGACGAAGGTCACGGAGGAGGCGATAAACAATGCGGAAAACATGGTCGTCATAGGAAGGGCAGGAATAGGTGTCGACAACATAGACATCGCGTCTGCGGCAAAGAAAGGGATAAAGGTCGTAAATTCGCCCACAGGGGCAACGATTTCCGTCGCGGAGCTTACAATAGGGCACATGATATCCCTTGCCCGGCATCTCCCCCGTGCGGACAGAACCACACGTGCGGGCGAGTGGGCAAAGAAGAAGCTGAAGGGTGTGGAACTGCACGGAAAGACGCTTGGGCTTGTGGGCTGCGGCAACATAGGGCGGGCTGTTGCAGAGCATACCCGTGCATTCGGCATGGATGTCATAGGATACGACCCTTACATCCCGAAGGAAAAACTCGAAGAGGAGGGCATAAGGAAGGTGGAAACCGTGGAGGAGGTCATGGAAGGGGCTGATTTCATCTCCGTACACGTGCCGCACACCGAAGAGACACATCACCTCATAGACGGGGATATGATTGCACGCATGAAACCGTCGGCGTATATCATAAATTGCGCGAGGGGCGGCGTCGTTGACGAGGGGGCGCTTTACGACGCCCTGAAGGAGAACAGAATAGCAGGTGCTGCCCTCGATGTTTACGAGAACGAGCCGGCAAAGGAGAATCCTCTTTTCGAGCTGGAGAACATCGTTTTCACGCCCCACATAGGGGCATCGACAAAGGAAGGTCAGATACGTGCAGGGACCATATGCGCCGAACAGATACTGAAGGTTCTTGACGGGAAGGAGCCAGATTACTGGGTAAACAGAAGGATGATGCGGGGTTAACAAAACGTGAAGTTCGAGGCAACGAGAAGGGACTGCACGGCACGCATCGGAAAACTTGATATCGGGAAAGATGAAATTCTGACCCCGGGCATTCTGTGGTATTCATCGGACAGAATCAAAGCCCCATCGTTCGCATCATTTTTCCTTTCCGGCGGGGGTGGCGGGGTGGGCAAAGGCGACAGTAATTACATATCCTCATCCGGCAGTTTCTTCCATCCCCGGGACGCGGAAGGAGAGGCGGTCATCCCTCCGTCATTTGTCATGCCGTATGCTTTCCCGTCGGAAATGCATTCGGAATCTGCGGACTGGAACGAGAAACATGCATCGTCCATACAGGTGATATCCGGCAGGGCACTCGATAAGATATCCGGAGATGCAACCATCTACGTTCTGTCGAATGCCCGCGAGTTGTTTTCAAATCCAAGAAATTTCGCGAGGGCGGTTACGGCTGTCAGGGAGGCGATAGGTTACCAGAAGGTTTTATATGCCCCGGGGCTGGGCGAGCCATCCCATCTTGCCATGCTGTCATATATGACCGTAGATATGTTTGATTCCATTTCCCTCGTGGAAAATGCGAGAAGGGGTGTTTTTCTGTTCGCCGAGGGAAAGGTCGATTCCGGTAGCATGGATGAGATGCAGTGTTCATGTCCTTCGTGTCTCGAGGGAGACCGCTCTTTTTCCGGCATACTTTCACACAACTATCATGCAGCGTTTTCCGAAATCAGAAGGGTCAGAAATGCAATAAGGAACGGAGAACTGAGGAACCTTGTGGAGACAAGGGCATCCTCCCAGCCGGAAATCGCATCCATGCTCCGTATACTCGACGGCGAGTATTACGAATTCCAGGAAAGGAGGTACCCGTCGGTGGGGGGGAGGGTGGTGGCATCTCCGCTGTCTCTTGACCGCCCCGATATAGAGAGATTCAGGAGGAGGGTGGTCGGGCGATACGCCCGACCGGATTCGGCAAAAATCCTCGTCCTTCTGCCCTGCTCCGCCAGAAAGCCGTATTCCTTCTCCAGATCCCACCGCATATTCAGGAGGGCTATAGAATCCTGCGGAAATCCGGAAGTCGTCCACCGCGTCGTCGTGACATCGCCTCTCGGCATAGTTCCCATCGAGCTGGAGATGGCGTATCCCGCAGCCCATTATGACATATCCGTTACGGGGAAATGGAGTCACGAGGAACAGGAGATGGTGAGAAGTCAGCTCGATGCCTACCTGAAAAAGAACCGATACGATATCGTGATAGACCACCTCCCTGACGAGATATCGTCGTTCATAGATGTGGACGGAACGAGAACGTGCGACGGTCATCCCACATCGCCTTCATCAATGGACGGCCTCTCGAGTGTACTCGGGAAGGAGTCGGCGGGGTACGAAAGGATTTCCCCGAATAAGAGAAAATTCGAGGATGTGAAATCCCT
>CAZOAF010000031.1:0-9650 GCA_964577775.1 uncultured Thermoplasmatales archaeon
TCAGCAGATCATAAACATCATTTGTTAGCAATGGCTTTGACGGAGGAGTGTATTTCACTTTTAACTCCATATCCGTTACATATGTGATTTTGTTCTCACCCGGATTGTACCTTGTGGGATATAACTGCACTGAAAGGTAGAATACATGCTTGTCCCCGTCAAGTCCAACGCCGACATTCCAGTCATTCCATGTCTGCGGATATTCTTTGTTGCTTCTGTATATTTTTCCTTCAACGAATTTTACTTCTGCATTCTTCATGTTCGTGGCGGTTGCGAGAGGTGCAGGGGATATCTTTTTGGTCAATTCCATCTCCTTTGGCTCTGAATGCTGCACTTCAACACTTACAATTTTCGTTCCAATCGGGAATTCCATTGTTTCCACGCGGTACGGGAGCATGGGATTTTCCTCGTTCCTGAGAATGCTGTTGCTATTGTCTGTTTTCACCAGTACATATTTTCCGTCCTCGACAGTAGTCGGGCTGGAGAAATGTATTGTTTTTTCTATTGTTTTCGTCTCTATGCTATTTGATGTTAGTTCCTCTATCGTTGTAGGCATTGCTGCATGCTGAGTGTTTATACTCGCGAGAACAGCACCGCTCAACAAAAAGCTCGATATAACCAACAGGCTTAATATCTTCTTCATTTTTAACCCTCGTAAATGAAATACCTTCTCATTATTAAGTTTATCGGTCACTTTACCTGTTGAAATTCAGGGAAATAATTAAATTGCCATGAGTTATGCCTGATTTTCAATCGTATTTCACAGATGCCTGCAGCCGCACCAGTAATTTTATAAATAGAAATGCAATGTAGCGCTGGTATCATGTCAAGAAAACCGGCGAGAATGTACAGGGAAATAAGAGGACGTCCCACCACAAGGAAGGAATATCTTGGTGGCATTCCAAATCCCAGGATAACGCAGTTTGACCTGGGTAACCAGCAGGGTGACTTTCCTGTCTCTTTATCGGCAGTGGCTGAAGAGCAGTGCCAGATACTTCATCGAGCCCTCGAAGCCGCCCGTGTTGCGGCGAACAGATACATAACAAAGAAAGCAGGGAAAATGAATTATTCCATGAAAATAAGAATATACCCGCATGTGGTGGTCAGGGAGAACAAGCAGGCAACAGGCGCAGGCGCAGACAGAGTTTCTCAGGGAATGAGGAAGGCTTACGGGAAGCCTGTCGGTACTGCTGCAAGGGTGCGCCCTGGACAGAAATTGATTACCATAAATACAACAGAGGAGAACATTGAGAATGCCAAAGTCGCTCTGAAAAGAGCGATAGCGAAACTTCCGACGCCTTGCAGGATAGAGGTTGAGAGGCTGAAGCACACTTAAATATGCCACTCAACAGCAAGATTTTTGTATTCAAATGCATTTACTCCTTGAGATAAATGTCGTATGATGACGAGTGCAATTCAGATGGAAATGTCCTCTATGACAGATTGAAACTGGAATTGTGCCTCATAGAGAGACACATGAAAATGCTTAAACTCATAATGGATGATGGGCCCCTTGGCATAATAAAATTATCTGAGATTACAGATTTTCCTCAGCACAAGGTAAGATATTCCCTTAGGGTGCTTGAGGAAGAAGGGCTGATACGACCATCGCCGAGAGGGGCGACCGTAACAGACAAGACGTATGAGTTCATGATAGATTTCAAGGAATTTCTCGGAGAGATGGAGAGAAAGATAGAGGAACTGAAAAAAACACTATGAAAGCCGCGGTAGCTCAGTTTGGGAGAGCGCCAGACTGAAGATCTGGAAGCCGAGGGTTCAAGTCCCCCCCGCGGCATTTTTACAGTTTATGGGCTATGGGAAACATGAAAAACAGAAGTGCGGCATCACTGCTTTCCTTTGCAGATTCATTCACCATAGTGAATGGTCTGATGGGATTATTTTCCATTTTTCTGGCAGTATCCGGAGAAATGGTTTGGGCGTCATCATTCATAATGCTGGCGGTGCTTGCAGACGGTCTGGACGGAATTGTTGCCAGAAAACTTGGCAGTGAAATAGGCAAATACATGGATGAATTTTCAGACATGGTTTCTTTCTGTATGGCTCCCCTGGTGGCTGTTTATGTTTTTTACAGTACTTCATTTGTGGTCACTACTGAGAATATCACTTTGTTGTTTTCATGCGGTATTTTTCTGATTGGCGGTATGCTCCATCTCATACGCTACCACATAGGCAATGAGGGGTATTTCGTCGGGCTCACAACACCTGCAGCAGCAATGACCGTGATATCTGCGATATATTTCTCGCCCCCGTGGTGGGTAATATCGCTGGTGCTTTTCATCCTTTCAGTTATCATGATGTCCAGCATACCCTATCCAAAAATAGAGGGCATCCTTTCAATTCCTGCAGTTGCAGTTATACTTCTGACCGTTGCATTCGGGAATGAATTTTACATACTGCTGTTTGCAGGTATTGTTTTATACACAACAATCGGGCCTTTCCATGTGATTTACAAATCCAGAAAATCTGAAGTCGGGCAACGGTGAACTGCATCAGTAGTATGTGGAGTGTTTGAAGAAAGACAGGTTTATATTGCTCCAGTCGTCATAGTCGTTTTCTCCCCTGCTGCCGTCGGAGTAATCCACCAGAGAGAAGGAATATCGGTAGTTCAGACAACTCTTGTAACTGGCGTATTTCCACCACCCGGCATGCGTCGGCGTATTGCAGCTTTCGTTGTCTATTCCTCCGAACGTATATTCAAATAACCCCAGGTTGTGTCCCAGTTCGTGCATGAAGAGACTTGCGGTCGAAAGTTCCCGATGACTCTCACGCACCCTCCAGTCGTATATGTACTGTATTGCAAGAACGAAGCCGTCGAGATTGTCAAGCCCCTGGAATGAATAACCCCCTCTCGTTATTGCCCCGTACGAGCAGAATATCACGTAGTGGAACACTCCCTTTCTTTCATTCGTGATATCATTGTGGAGGAAATATTTCCAGTAAATCTCGTTGGTTTCATGATATGTTATTTTTTTGTTGTAGGGTATTTCCTCCCCGCCGCCGCCCATCCCGCCGTCGTCTATGTGCATCATGATATTATGGCGGGTAAACGATGAATACAGCATCTGTTTCGATTTTTCCGGCAGGACGTATAAACTTCCGCTTCTGTCCAGCATGCTGTCAACTTCCATGAATATGTCCTTCCTGAATGGGTCCGAAAGCCATTTGGACTGCTGCCATTCCTGAAGATTTGTCAATCCGTCATGGTCGGGGTCATCTTCGGATTCGCTGTTGTTTTCGAACGGGTCGTACCCCCATCTGTCCTCCCACTCTATCGGTATTCCGTCTCCATTGAAATCCTTGCCGCTGTCATTCGCCTGCGGGTCCGTGTGGTACACAT
This sequence comes from uncultured Thermoplasmatales archaeon, assembly GCA_964577775.1. Classification (GTDB taxonomy): domain Archaea; phylum Thermoplasmatota; class E2; order UBA202; family DSCA01; genus VBQP01. The sequence goes on from CAZOAF010000031.1 coordinate 3,359, forward strand.
TTTTCTCCTCCCAGTAGGTAAGCCCATCACCGTCGTAATCGTTGAATTCTATTTCAAACCACATCTCGTATCCGTTTCCAACAACATGTCCGTACCCGTTCTCATCGCCCACGTAGTCATCTCCGTACCATTCACCTCTCTCCATGTTGTAGACCAGATTGGTGGCGATGACCTCATTTTCCGAAAGTATCCCCTTCTCGAATATGCGTATCGAAACCGGAATGTTCTCCTTTTCATCCGGTACGTTCTGCACGGCGCTCCAGTCCGGATAAATGTCAATGCCCTCCGAAATATTGCTTTCGTTCTTCATTCCATGTATGTCGACCGCGGAGAATACTTTCTTGCTCTCGACGCCCAGATTTCTCACCCTGATTACTTTGACCTTCAATTTCAAATCAACAAGCGGGTCCCAGTCTCCCGTGTTTGCGTTGCCCGTGCCCGACGGCGACTTATGAATGTTGGCAGTTCCGTACGAAATGCTGTCGGATGGAGCATCAATGGCATGCTTGTCCCTGCTGACCGATTTGCCCGCAAAATTCACCGGACGGATGAGCCAGGGCATGTGGGAGACCTTCGCGATGTGCGGGGAAAGTTTGTTTCCCGACGGCCCCGTAACGGAGCCCCACCAGTTGTACCTTGCATTTACGGTGCTGAGCTTTGCGTAAAGTCCGTACATATGGTTGTTTTCTATGTTGTTGAAATTGACCCTGTCCAGCGTGCATTTCTCGAAGTATATGCCGTAGCGGTTGTGTGTCACGTTACAGTGGTATATTCTGTTCATGTTTGCGCTTTCAAATCGTATGCCGAAGCGGCTGTCGTTCACATGGCATCCCGTTATCTCGTTTTTGTTGGAATCCACGAGACGTATTGACCATACATTGTGGTCTACCGACGAATTTGTTATGAAATTCTCGTTCGAACCAATCAGGAATATCCCTCCCTCGTTGCCGCTGTTTTTGTACACGTTACAGCGGTTTATTCTGTTTCCCGCCGAGTTTTCCATGTACAGCCCTATGCCGTTCGTATGGAACACACATCCCGAAATCGTATTGTCGGAGGCATTGATGACTTCCATCCCCATGCCGTTTTTGTAGAAGACGCAGCCGCTCACGGCATTGCTGTCGGATTGCAGTTCAATGCCATTTCCGTTTTCACTTATCTCGCAATCGCTTACTTTGTTACCGTCCCTGGAAATAAGTATGCCGTTCCTGCATGTATTCAATATGCAGTTACGGATTTCGTTTTCGGCCGATGACACCTTTATCAATGCGTCCCCCTCTCCCCCGCCGCCGTTTCTTATCGTGATGTTCGATATTTTCACACCGTTGGAATTTAATTTTACGGCACTTCCGTTGTATCCCGCATCTATGACAGTGCCGTTTTTAGATTCACCTGATATTGATATGGACTTGGTTACGGTGACACGCTCGTGGTAAACACCGGAGTATATGTATATCCTATCGCCGTTGCTCGCATCGTTTACTGCCTGCTGTATGGTGGTGTAGTTCCCCTCCCCGCCCCCCACGTACAGTATCTTTCCGTTCACATCATTCGTATTCGTTATCTCCACGGCTGTCAGAATTAGTATAAAAGCAATAACCAAAGCAAACTTTTTCATAGCCTCACTGTCTGTAAAATTGAAATGGATTTAAATAATTATGGCTATCCAAATGCCGTGCCCGAGGCATAAAAAGGCTGCGTTTACCGCAATTGCAGTCATGTTGGTATCTTCCGTTTCTTCAGTTGCAGGTAGCGTATCCGAAAAACAAGCCGATAATGCCAAAACCATTGAAGTTCCTGTGCAGATATACACATTGCATGGGATGAAAGAAATAAAGAAGGAATTGCCTGCAAATAAAACGGGGGATGCAGTAAAATGCTGATGAATCCCGTGCGACATCCAAAGATAAGTTGGGATGTCATTCCGCATACAACAACAGTTGGTCGCCGGTACATTGGTCGGGATTATTATCCATCGGTTTCTGTCCGTTTGTTGCAATGAAGGAACAATAAAAGAGATACTGGCATGAATCTGCGGAAAATAAAAGGATTCTACCTGTTGGGGCGGCATATTGGGTATCGCTGCTATTTAAACAATGTTTTTAAAGCAAGTTTGCATTCATACTGAGAATGGTACTTACACCGAAAATAGGGATAACCGGCGCGCCCAAAGTTGGCAAGACGGAAGGTCTCATAAGGGTCATAAAAAGGCTGGAAAATGATTTTACATTTGGCGGTATGATAACTGAAAGTATCGAGAAGAAAGGAGAAAGGGTGGGCTTCAAGGTTGTAGACTGGCGTACCAAGAAGGAAGGCATTTTTGCCCATGTCGACCTTGATACGATATACCGTGTGGGCAAGTACCGTATAGATTTGAAAGTTCTCGAGAAAGTGGGCATTCCGGCCATCCAGAATGCGCTTGACGATGAGGACATAGACATCGTGATAATAGACGAGGTCGGAAAAATGGAACTGGAGAGCAAGAAATTCAGGGAGGTGGTGCGCAGCTCGCTCGACTCGGACAAGCCATTACTTCTCACCCTCCACAAAAAATCCAGGGATTCCCTCCTGCAGGATATAAGAAACATGGACAATGTCCGCATACTGGAGATAACCCCTGTGAACAGAAACATACTGCCTTATAAGATAGATAGAATCTTGAAAGAAGGACTCCGATGATAGGCACGGAAGGCAAGACAAAAATAATGCTGCAGGGAGGTGCGGGGGGCAGGGGTCCCGGCGCCAAGAGGGATGGATTCTACAATCCTGCAATGTCACTGGACAGGGAGTTGTGCGTTCTTTTCTGCAGATATGCGGTAAAAAAAGGGTGCAGAAAATTTCTGGACGGGCTCGGAGCCACGGGCGTGAGGGGCATAAGGATAGCAAACGAGGTCGGGGGCAAAGAGCATCTGGAGGTTCACATAAACGAATTGAACCCTGCTTCTTACGAATTGATAAACAAAAATGCCAGTTTGAACAACGTTGATGTTACGGTGATAAACGGGGATTTGAAGTCACTCCACCGGAGCAAGTACGACTACGTGGATATAGACCCTTACGGCTCTCCCGCGCCTTTCGCACTGCATGCTTTCGAAATGATGCGGAACAAAGGTTTTGCTGCTTTCACCGCCACCGACAAGGCGACTCTCTGCGGCGTCTACAGAAAGGCATGCATCCGGCGGTACGGTGCGGTGCCCATGCATGGCGATGGTATGAAGGAAATCGGTCTGAGAATACTGATAGGTTTTCTGGTGAGAACCGCTGCGGTGCTGGATTACGGTGCATATCCTGTCTTTTCCTATTCCCACGACCACTACTTCAGGGTGTATCTGCGGGTCGAGAAGGGTGCGGGAAAGGGCAGCAGTGCAATGGAAAATATGGGATGGATTTCCCGGAACGGCGGGTGGGGCACGGCCAAATTTGACGACAGGAGGGGAGATACGTGGGCAGGGCCGCTGTGGATAGGTGCATTGAACGATAAAGACGTTGTGGATTTCATGGCGGAGGAGGCGGAAAGCGAAAGGGCGAAAAAATTGATGAACACAATAGGTGGGGAAATCCAGGTGCCGATGTACTACGAAAGCAGCGCGATATGCAGGCGGCTGGGCATGGTGCAGCCCAAACTTTCAGATGTGATTGAAAAGTTGAGGGGAAAGAGTTTTCTTGCATCGAGAACCCATTTCTCGCATGACGGATTCAAAACCGATGCAAGTCGGGAAGAGATAGAAGAAGTTTTCAGAGAGCTGGGATGATCACTCTCTGCTTGCCTCCTTTATGGCTTCTTCCAGTATGTCCATACCTGTTTCCACCTGTTCCGACGTTATAACCAGCGGGGGGATGTATCTTATGGATGAGTCGCCGCATGATAGCAGGAGCAGACCTTTCTTCAATGCTCTGTCCACGATTTCATCTCTTATCTTCGGTGCTATCTCCTTGCTGTCCTTGTTCTTCACTATCTCCGTTGCCTGCATGAGTCCGAGACCGCGTGCATCACCAACAATTTCATACCTTTCCTCCATCTCCTTCAACCGCTTGTTCATGATTTCTCCCTGCTTCGCTGCATTTTCCACGAGATTTTCCTTCTCAATTACATCTATTGTGGCAAGCGAGGCTGCGCATGCAACCAGGTTCCCTCCGAATGTTGTCGAATGGGCTCCCTTCACCCCGAAGTCGTATTTTGTGTTCAGTACAGCTGCCCCTATCGGTATGCCAGATGCCATTGCCTTTGCCATCGTCAGAATGTCCGGTTCGACACCGAAATGCTCTATCGCGAACATCTTGCCCGTCCTTCCGAAGCCAGATTGTATTTCGTCATCAACAAGTATTATACCATACTCATCTGCCAGCTTCCTTAACTCCTTGAGGAAGGTCGGCGGCGGGACAATGTATCCTCCCTCGCCCTGAAGTGATTCGACAAATATCGCAGCCACCTCATCCGGAGGAACGTATCTCTTGAACATCTCCTCGATATATCCCATCACCCTGCCGACAAGCTCTTCGGGCTCATCGTATCCGTCTATGCCGAACACATTTCTGTAGGGGTTGGGATATGGTGCGTGTACAACGCCCGGCATCCAGGGGAAGAAATTCTGCTTGTGAATGATTTTGCTCGCAGTCAATCCCAGCGCGCCCATGGTTCGCCCGTGGAAGGCACCCATGAAGGCAAGTATGAATTTTCTCTTTGTGCTCCATCTCGCAAGTTTCACTGCCGCCTCCACCGCCTCCGCCCCGCTGTTTCCGTAGTAAACCTTTTTCTCGAACGAGCCCGGAGTTATCTCTGTGAGGCGCTTCGCAAGACGTACCTGTATGTCATAATAAAAGTCTGTACCGGCAAAATGGATGACCTTCTCTGCCTGCTCCCTTATTGCATTTACTATTGTTGGGTGGCAGTGCCCCGTGTTGATGACGCCTATACCTGATGCGAAGTCAAAGAATTTGTTACCATCCACATCTTCAAATACAATGCCCTTTGCTTCCTTGACAACTGCGGGTATTGCCTTTGTGGTTGTTGCCAGATATTCCTCATCCTCAGCGATTATTCTTTTTCCTTCCGGACCGGGTAAATCAGTAACGACCTTTGGTCTCTCTTCTTTTCCTGTTATCATGGCTGTGGAAATGCCGAATTACTTTAAAAACTATTTGCCTGGATTTTTGGGGCAAAAGGGGCTGAAAATCACCAATTCCTTTAAATAAGGAAGTTTTATTACATGGCAGATGCCAAGGGAGAGAATCAAAAGAAAAAGGAAAGAGAAGCAATGGTACAGCGTGCTCGCTCCTCACATGTTTGGCAAGGCGAAAATAGCGGAGACTCTCGCAGATGACCCTGAGAAGATAAAGGGCAGGAATGTCGAAATATCTTTCCAGGAATTGACAAACGATTTTGCAAAATCCCACATAAAACTCAAATTCAAGATAGTCGATATCAAAGGACTGGAAGCGAACACCTTATTCATAGGTCATTCTCTTACATCCGATTATATCAAAAGGATGAGCAGGAAGCACAAGTCCAAGGTTGACGGTGTATTCGATGTCAGAACCAAGGACGGAATACGTGTGAGAATCAAACCGTCGGCTCTGGCCGGTAAGAGAATACAGACATCCCAGAAAAGGGCGATAAGGGCAATACTCAAAGAAACAATGGAAAAGGAAGCAAAATCCAGAAATTTCGAGAGTTTCATAAAGTTAATGCTTGACGGTGAACTCGGAAGGGAAGCATACCGCCTGTCCAAAAAAATCTATCCGATAAAGAGGGTCGAGATTTACAAATCCGAATTACTGGAGATACCGAAGGTCGAGGCAATCGTGGAGGAAGAAGAGGAGGCCACGGGCGAGACAGAAGCAGCCGGACCGGATGACACCGAACAGAGTATCGGGGAGACATCCGAAGTCACTGCGGAGGGGGGCCAGGAAGTTGTAGAAGAAGCCGTGGAGGAAGAACAGGAGCATGAGGGGCAGGAGGAGGAGCCGGTGGCGGCAGAAGATGACGTTGGTGAGGCAGATACTGATACCGAAGAGGATATCAGCGAGTCAGTAGAAGGGGAAGACGCTGGCGAAGAAGATATCGAAGAGACTGCGGATGAGGTCGATGAGGAATCGGAGGGTGTTGCCGAGGAAGAATCCGAAACGGAGGAAGCGATGGTGGTAGAAGGGGACGAGAAAAGCGAGGAGGCGGAGGCGATAGCGCCTGCGGAGGAAGAAGCGAAGGATTTAACCGAGTCGGAGGTGGCGGAGGGGGACAAAGGTAAAGTAGAAAAAGAACAGGCCTGAGAATTAAACCGATTCGTAACATAGG
>CAZOAF010000032.1:0-9504 GCA_964577775.1 uncultured Thermoplasmatales archaeon
TTTTCATCACTTTTTGTATTATGATATATGCTACATCCCTATAATAATTTCGGATGGATTGCAGCGGAAAATTATCAAACTTCGAGCGTGCCCTGCATTACAATATATGCCTTGCCGCCCACTTTGACTGCATCCCCCGATACATCGACGGCAACCGTACCTTCCCTTCCCATCTCGTACCCCTGTTCAGATTTGTAAACATCGCTTTTCAGCAGTCCGTGCTTTTTCAGATACGCCCCGAGCGCTCCGTTGGCGGTGCCCGTAACAGGGTCTTCATTCACCCCGTACAGCGGGGCGAAACACCGGGTGTGGACAAGGCAGTCCCTGTTCAGCGTTTCGAACGTGAACGCAAAAAGAGAGCCGACGCCGATTTTTTCGCACATCCTTTTCAACATCTCAAAATCGGGTTCCATTTCTTTCATTGTTTTGAGGTGCTTGACGGGCACGTTAAGCGAAAACAGACCTGTTGAGACCGCCTCAACGGGTAAATCGGAAAGACCGCTTTCATCAATATTCAGGGCATCTGCAATTTCCCCTCTGTCAATGTTTACTTCCCTGAAAACGGGATTTGATTGTTCCATGAAAACTCCGTCATCTCTTATTTCCACCCCCAGAACCCCTGATTTTGTTTCCATGGTGAGTTTATTCTTTCGCATAAGTCCCATCTCGGTCATGGTATGGAATGATGCTATGGTTGCATGACCGCAGAGGTCCACCTCCCTCAACGGTGAGAAAAACCTGATTTTCAAATCCGCCTTCCTGCTTCCAATCACAAATGCGGTCTCCGAGCATTTCAGCTCGGCTGCAATATTTTGCATTTCATAATCTTCGAGGTCGTCTGCATCGAGCACCACACCTGCAGGATTGCCCTTCAAAGGTCTGTCGGTAAACGCATTTACAATGTAGAAAGGCATCTCCATTTTCTCACCGTCGTCTTACTCGTTGTCCCTTATCCGTCCGTATGCAGTGTAGAAAGGCAGGTTCAGTATCCCGAAGAGAGAGAAGATGGCGAGTATGTGGAAATACGGGAACTGAAACAGGGTATCCGGCGAGTAATGAATGCTCACGAGAGATGCAATGAATGCAATGAAATTCACAACAAACCAGAGTATCAGAAATCCCTTCATTTTATCATCACCTGTATCTAATGGGTTTCCTGCTTATAAAATTATTTACTTTGACGAAAAGATGGCATTTATATATTGTAAAATGTTATAGCATATGTGAAGAAAACTCCGTGCGAGGTTATTGTGTGGGATGTCCTGCCGTGTATAAGGAGGGAACTGGCGAAGAGTATGGCTGACCTCGGTTTGAATGAAACAAAGATTGCAGACAAGATAGGGGTAACAATCGCTGCGGTATCCCAGTATCTTTCAAACAAGAGGGGAACGGTCACATCCTTTGACGAGGATATACGGAGGGAAATAAAGAAATCGGCACGGAACATCATTGACGGAGAGGATGCCGTGAAGGAAATCTGCCGCATATGCTCATTGGTAAAAGTGAAGGATGGAATCGATATACCCTGCGGGATATGAACACGTGAAATCAGCCCGATTTTGTGTATCCCTTAATTGCATCTGGTATGGCCATGAGCAAATCAGATGCCGTCATGCCGTATCCCATACTCTCGAACACGATATTTCCCGCCGTACCGTTTATGAGTGCACCCATCCTTGCAGCGTTGTATGCGGGGGCGCCCTTTGAAAGCAGAGCCCCGACAATGCCGGACAGTACATCGCCGGTACCGCCGACCGTCATACCCTCGTTGTGGATATAATTGAGTTTCACGCTTTTTCCATCGCTTATTATGTCAACGTTGCCCTTCAGTAATATCGTGCATCTGCGTTTGCGGGCTTCTTCCATCACGATTCTTTTTCTATCTTCAGGTTCTGATGGAAGGGTTATGCCTGTCAACTCTCCGAACTCGCCGGCGTGGGGCGTTACGACAACCCTGCCGTTGCCCTTTCGTTCCCCGAAAACATGTATGGCATCCGCGTCAACAACCATGCCTTTGTTCAATGATATGCATTCGTCCATGATGCTTCCGACCGCCTTCTTTGTCTCGTCGTCGTTTCCCAGTCCCGGACCGATGACAATTGCATCCGCCCTCGGCAGAACCTTCTTTATCTCCGCAACGTGTTCCGTTCGCAGAACATCTCCGTCAAGCGGTATGGCTATGATATCGGGTGAGAACGATGCCACCACCTTCCTGACCTTTTCCGGCGTGAAAACGAGCGACAGATCCGCACCGGTTCTCAGTGCAGCCACGGCGGCAAGCGCGGGCGCGCCCGCATATGGCCCGCCCCCTATCGTGAGCACCACGCCGTTATCTCCCTTGTGGGAGTTTTTTTCAGGAACCGGATAGTAAACCATGTCTCCCGGGCCCACCGCCGCCTCCGCCTCCTCCGGAATGCCTATGTCCGCGACAAATATTTTTCCGCTGTTTTTCTCGTTCATCCCATCCTTTGCAGCATGAAAAGTTACTGTTGCATCGGGTTTTATTGCCGATTCGCTCCCGAGTCCTGTCGGTATGTCCACAGAAATAACCCTTGCCCCGCTTCTGTTCACTTCCTCCAAGATGCTGCTGTACGGCTCCCTCAGTTCGCCGGATATCCCTATGCCCAGCATCGCATCTATGATGAGTTCGCCGTCCGTCTCCATGCCCTTTTCGTATCTGCGCACCGGAATTCCCGCCCTCTTCACCCTTCTGAAATTTTTACGGGCAAGAGGAGTTTTTGCATCCCTGACCATTATGACCTTCACGTCGAATCCGGTCGAAAGATGGCGGGCGGCCACAAGTCCGTCCCCCCCGTTGTTACCTCCCCCGCACAGAACCGTGCAGTTGCTGAATTTGAACTCCCGGGAAGCAAAATCTGCCACCGCCTTTCCCGCATTTTCCATGAGGGTCTCGGCAGGCACACCGTAAAAGGCAGAGTTGATGTCGAGCACCCTTACTTCTGTTGCATCCATACCAAAAAGTTAAACATGGACAATATATAACATTTGCATATGATGCCGAATATGGACCCCCGTCAACTCAAGAAAATAATGCAGCGTATGGGCATGTCTGTGAGCGAAATAGAGGGAGTGGAGGAGGTCATCATAAAGACCCCCGAAGCCGATTACATATTCAAGGATGCCGAGGTAACGGTGATGGACGTCAAGGGGCAGAAAACATACCAGATAGCGGGAAGCCCGGAGATAGTCAAGAAGATTGGCGAGGAAGATGCAAAACTCGTGGCGGAGAAGACGGGGAAGAGCATCGAGGAAGCAAGAAAGGCGCTCGAGAAGGCGGGCGGCGACATAGCACAGGCAATTATTGACCTTTCCGCCTGAACATCAGAACGGCATCCTCACCGTTCCCGTAGTAGGAGGGTATGATGCCCTTTCTTTCGAACCCCACGGAACGATAAAATTCCAGTGCCCCCTTGTTACCTATTCTCACCTGCAGTTCCATCACGGATATGTTGTCCATTTCTTCCATGAGTGCTTCTATCAGCTTTCTACCGTGCCCCTTTCTCCTGTACTCCGGATGGACCGCCAGGGATATGACAAGACCCCTGCCCCCCATCTTCACGCCTATTATGTACCCCGTTATTTTCCCGTTCTCATCTGAAACAAGAAATACCGCCCGCAGGTACTTTTTGAAAACGAATGCAGGATAGGGGTGTTCGAATGACAGTTCCTCTATCCCGGCAACCTGCGGTATGTCCCCCTCGGTGCACTGCCGTATCATCAATATGAAAATGCTTTGCCTTTTAAAATCCATTCCTTCCCTGTTCCCGCCCCACCAGTTCATCCTTCGCCCTCTCCGCATCCTCCAGAATTTTCCGGTCGTCGAAGTACGGAAATTCCCTTTCGAGCATCAGCGGTTTGCCGTCGATTATCGTCGACGAGACGTTGAAACCGGAAGCGGCATAAACAGCATGAGAGACGGGATTGTGCATCGGTGCAAGATTCGGCATGTCCGTATCAAGGCATATCAAATCCGCCTTTTTGCCCTCCTCTATGCTTCCCGCATCCATGCCGAGATACGATGCTGCATTTACCGTTGCCATGTCAAGGGTCTGCTGTGCTGTCACAATCCGGGCATCCCATCTGTGATGCTTGTGAATCAGCGCTGCAAACTTCATCGTCTCGAACATGTCAAGTTTGTTGTTGCTCGCCGCCCCGTCCGTGCCGAGTGTGACGCAAGCATTTTCATCGAATAACTCGGGCAACGGAGTGAACCCGCCTGTTGCAAGCTTCATGTTGCTGACCGGGTTGTGGGATACGCATGCACCCGCATGTGCAATCTGGCGCACCTCCTCCTTCGTTATCCACCCGCAGTGCGCAAGCACGGTTTTTTCGGTAAGCATGCCGTTCTTTTCCAGCTGTTCCACGGGCCTGCATCCGTACCGTTCCACAACGTCGTAAACCTCCGTCCGCGTTTCGGAACAGTGGGTGTGGAGCATCGTGCCATATTTTCCTGCCAGTTCCGCAGATTTTTGAAGCGTTTCGGGGGAGCACGAATATGTCGAGTGGGGTGCAACAACCGGCGTTACGAGTCCGTCATCTTTCCATCTCCTGATGAACTTCTCGCATTCCGGCAGTAACATTTCCTTCTTCATCTCGGGCGTGTCAAAATCTATGATGGAGAATCCTGCAAAGCATCTCATTCCCATATCCCTGCATGCGCCGGCTATCTCGTTCTCAAAAAAATACATGTCGCTGCATGTGGTTGTCCCCGTTGAAATCATCTCCAGCAGGGCAAGTCGGGTTCCCGTTTCCACCATTTCACCGTTCAACTTCTTTTCAACGGGCCATATCCTGGTCGTCAGCCATTCCTCGAGAGTCAAATCATCCCCGTAGCCGCGCATCAGCGTCATGGGCAGGTGTGTGTGGGTGTTTATCAGACCTGGCATGACCATTTTCCCGGTTATGACGTACTCTGCCTCCGTTGACACTCTGTCAGATACCTCGGAAATTATGTCATCCTCTATGTAAATATCCCCCCTTCTGATACTCCTGTCTTTATCCTGGGTGAGTATCAGCGAATCTTTTATCAGGATGCTCATCTTATTCCAGCACTTCCAGGTGGTATGCCTTTATCAGGGGGCGGTCATCTCCCACCATCTCCCCCTCCACCTCTATTTTCCTTCCCTCGAGTTCCATCTTCTCATCTACGAGGATACCTATGTTTCCCTTCTCGTAAGAAAGGCGTATCAGGTAGTGCTCCCTGTAGGGTACCACCGCACGTGCGATTCCCCTGACCGTGATGGTTCCCCTGCCGCCCGAGACCTTCGTCTCCTCCGCCTCCCCCTCCCAGAACTGGTTGAACAACTTCCTCAGATTTCTGAGAATGCGCTCGTCCACGGTGCGGAAAGCAAGTTGTCCTTCACGTATCTCCCCTGCAAAAATCAGGGCACGGTCGCTCCCGAGGGCAAAGTTTCCGACCGCCTCGGAATTCTGCTTTGCACCCTTCGAAAATGCAGTTTCCACCCTCACAACAACCTTCGAGCCGCCAGGAGCGTTCATCTTCAATTTTTCGGCAACTATGAGCGGATTTCTTATCTCGGATAGACTCCACTTCTTAGCAACCTTGCACGTCTCCACCGTCTCCTCTTTCTTCCAGCTCAGCTCAATGGCTATGGAAACAGCTATGATTCCCACCACAAATCCTACAATGAGGGATATTACATCCACAATATCACCAAACTATAATAGGTGGACGGGTATATAGATTTGATGACTAAACTGACATTTATCGGGACAGGAGGCGGCAGATTTGCCACGATATTCCAGAAAAGGGCAACAGGTGGCATGTATGTTGCGGACAGGGGCATACTTATCCACGTGGACCCCGGACCCGGTGCTCTGGTGAAGATGTATGACCTAGGACTCGACCCAACGCAGACAGATGCAATACTTGTGTCGCACTGTCATCCCGACCACTACAACGATGCAGAAATACTGACGGAGGCGATGACCATGGGGGGGAAATACAAGAGGGGTGTCGTCATCGGAAGCGAGAGTGTCATAAAGGGCAAGGGTGACTACCGCCCCATGTCAAAATACCATCAGTCGCTCGCACGGGAGGTGAAGACCGCCCATCCGGGAGACGAGTTCACGCTCAAGGAATGGTACAGAGTGGAAATAACACCTGCCCACCATTCCGACCCAACAACCGTGGGATTCAAGATGCACCTGAACAACGGCATAATATCTTACATCAGCGATACCGAATTTTTTGACGGGCTGATAGAGGCGCACAAGGGGGCAAGGGTGCTCGTGGTATGCATGACACGTCCTCTGGAGGGGAAGATACCGTTTCACATGTCGACAGAGGATGCGGCGGAGTTGATAGAGGGTGTGAAACCGGAATTTGCCATTCTCACGCATCTGGGCATGAAGGTGATTCCCGATGCGACAGAGCAGGCAACCTGGATAACGGAAAAGACGGGCATCCCGACGATAGCAGCCAAGGACGGTATGAGAATATATGCAGGGGATAAAATAGAGGTAAAAAGAAGATAGCCTGCCTTCGTCGTCGGTTTCTTACTCCTGATGGTATTGAAGTTACAGTCTCAGATCTTTTCGAGTATCATCTCCGCGACTTTCTTGCCGGACAGCAGCATACCCCCGAATATGGGGCCCATGCGCGGTGCACCCATCACCGCATTTGATGCCATGCCGGTAGTATATAACCCGGGATAAACCTCGCCTGTATTCTCCACCGTTCTTCTCTCACCCTCCTCCGCCATCATGAATTTCTCCCCTTCTATACGCCCGGAAGGTGTATTCAGACCTGCTTTTTTCTCAACTATGCGGCATATTTCCGATGGATGGCCCGTGCCGTCCACGACAGCCTTCGCCTCCAGGGACAGCGGGTCGACGTGCATGCCCGCCGCAAGAACGCCCGTCCAGTTGATGACGATGCCACATATCTTTCCATCCTTTGCCATGACATCCTCGACTGTCACGGAATTGAATATCGTCGCCCCCGCGTCTATCGCCCCCGCTATCAGTTTGGCCGTGGCTTCCACGGAATCGGCGATGAAATAACCGTCTTTTTCCTCGTATTTTATTCCCACTTCCTCAAGAACCGTTTTGCCGTCCTCCTGGACAACTATGACTGGAAAACTCATGCCGCCGCCCCACATCCCCCCTCCCGGTGAAACCTTCCGCTCGAACACGCAGACCTTCCTGCCCGCCTCCGCCAGGTAGCGTGCAGCGGTCAGCCCCGAGGGGCCCGCGCCCACTATGGCGACGTCCATGCTGGTGGAATCCAAAAACTTTCGGCTGAATTCCCCGAATATGCGTTTTGTTATCTCAACATCCTTTATTTTCATCTTGTAGATGCATCAAAATTCGATATATATTACTTCTCCCTGCCCTTCGTGAGAAGCGATGGAAGATGTATCATGTAGGACCCGTCCTTCTGTATTATGATGGATTCGTCATCCATCAATTTCTTCAGGTTTATGTTGTATTCCCCCTGTTCCTCGACCGATATGCTCTCCACCCTGTCGCTCTCCTTCGATATGCTTTTTTCTACCTCGTCCTTCTTCCTTTCGATTTCCTTGAGCAACTCCTTTATGTTCCTGGGCTCGATGCGAAGCCATTCTTCCTCCCTTTTCTCGTCCACACGTGCCTTTATTATTTCTCCTATTGATTCCAGGTTGACCTCGCTTTCCTTCAGCAGTTTTTCCCGCTCCTTCTCGCTGAGTGGCTCTTTGGTGTAGAAAAATTTCTTGCCGCCGCAGACAGGGCATCCTTTTAGGATGTCTGCCGAGCCTTCGTCGAATACCTTCCCGCACTTCAAACATTGATGGGGCATTTTTATCTCCCGAATATTATGGTCTGTATGACGTCGTTGTCTCTGTGTATGGTCTTGAGTTTGTCTGCGGGACCTATGACCGTCATGCGCGGCGGCCGTATTTTTCCCAGAACCTTCTGAAGCCAGCTGGGTTTTCCGTCTTCCCTGTATCCGTCCATCTCTATGCCTATGAATTTATCCGGCTTTATCTCGCTCATCGTTTTCTCTATGAGTTTCGACTGCTCCTCGGGAGTGAGCCCTCTTTCGAGCACAAGAACCTCACCCTTTTTAACCTCCTTCAAAATGAAATCTATCTTCTCGTCAAGGGTCATGCCCTCGAGCTTTTGATGCGAAATCAAATTAACTCTTATTTCTACCATGTTACTTCCTCTTTACCTTCCCAAACAGTTTGATCATCATCTCGTACAGCATATCTATGTTGTATCCTGTCAGCGCGGAAATCGGCACCACATCATGCTGGGGGAATGCTGATTTTATGGTTGCAGGAGTAGAGCCGTCAAGGTCTATCTTGTTTGCCGCTATGAGTACCGGCAAATCACGTGCCTCCAGATTGCCTATTATGGTAACATTCACCTGGGTGAAGGGATTTTTCGTACTGTCCATAAGGAGTATCACGCCGTCCACGTTGTCCAGCCATCGTATCGCTTCTATGACACCTTCGGTTGCCTCCTTTGCCCTTCTTTTGGAATCCTCCTCGTCCATACCGTGCTCCATGAACTCGTGGAAGTCAACCTTTGTGGCTATACCTGGCGTGTCTATTATATCGATTGTCAGGGAGGAATTGCCGTTCTCTATCAAGACGTTGTCTTTCTTCTGTGCCCTTCTGGTCTCATGGGGTATTTCCGATACGGAACCGATGACATCGCCGCTCCAGTCCCGGGATATCCGGTTTGCAAGCGTTGTCTTCCCTGCATTCGGGGGGCCATATATGCCTATTCTCACATGCTTCTTTCCGAAAATGGATTGAAGCGCTGTCTTCAGTTTTCCGAGCAGTCCCATCCTTATCTCCTCTCATACATGGGGTTGCATTTATTTAAATTTTGTTAAAAAGAACCCCTTTCTTTTTAAAAAAGAAAGGTGTTTCATCCCTAAAGAAAACGTCAAACTTCTTTTTAAGAAAAAGCTCTAGTTCTTTGGGTGTGAAGCCACTTTCTTCTAAAGAAAAAGCTCTAGGATGTTTCAACTCCAGAAGGGTTCTTTTTCCGGGGCTTTTCTTTTTAAAGAAGTATCCTTGGAAAAATAGAACCGCCGGCTCTGCCAAAAATTTTATATATAACATCCACATTCGAAAGCAAAAGGTTTAAAAACTTTGGGGGTAAAATGTCGAGAAATAAAAAAGTTGAGATAGAGGAAATAAGTAAGTGCCCCGAGTGCGGGTCGACACATATAATTCAGGATTACGAGCGCGGAGAACTGGTTTGCGGAGACTGCGGACTTGTGATAGACGATTCCTATATAGACCACGGTCCGGAGTGGAGAGCGTTCGACCCCGAGCAGAGGGATAAGAGGGCCAGAACGGGCGCTCCCATGAACTATGCAGTACATGACAAGGGCCTTTCCACGATGATAGGGTGGAAGAACAAGGACAGTTACGGAAAATCAATTCCTACAAGAAACAGGGCCCAGCTCTACCGCCTGAGGAAATGGCAGAGAAGGATAAGGGTCGGAAGCGCCTCCGAGCG
>CAZOAF010000033.1:0-9332 GCA_964577775.1 uncultured Thermoplasmatales archaeon
CCTTCCAGCTTGGGGTGCTGGTAACCCGAGTTCAAATCTCGGCGGGCCCACTCACTTCTCCACAATCATGTAGGGTATGCCGTCCTTTATCCTGTATTCGGCCCCGCAGTTTCCGCATACGAGCAGACCATCCGTTATCTCGTCGCCGTCCCTTTTCTCCGCCCTCAGTTCGAGTTCCCCCCTGCATGCGGGACAGCACATCAGAGCGATGAATTCTTCCTTCATTGGTATGACATAAACAAATTAAATAAAAAGGTGATTACATGGCATGCGCCTTGCACTGAAGATAGCGTATGACGGAACGCTTTACCACGGTTATGCCCGGCAGAACGACATCAGAACGGTGGAGGGAACGATTCTCGGGGAACTGGAAAGCATGGGGGCGGTGGAGGGGCCGGAGGATGCATGCATCCGGGCCGCTTCGAGAACGGACAGGGGCGTCAGCGCCGCGGGGAACATCATTGCCTTCGATACATCCATGGAAGCCGGCTCGGTGGTAAGCGGGCTCGTCCATTCATTGAGGGGGATATGGGTCTGTGGATTTGCGGAGGTGGCGGCGGACTTCAATCCCCGCCATGCGAAAAGCAAGAAGTACAGATACTATATTCACAGCGACGGCATCGACATCGGGGCGCTGGAGGCGGCGGCGGGGGTCTTCGTGGGCGAGCACGACTTCACGAACTTCGCCCGGCTGGACGGAAGGAATCCCGTGAGGGTCATAAACAGCGCAAGGGTTCATCCCGGAAAAATAATCAAAATTGACTTCGAGGGCAGAAGCTTTCTATGGAACCAGGTGCGGCGGATGGTGGCGGCGGCGGAGAAGGTCGCGAGGGGCGAGGCGGAGCTGGAGCAACTGAGACGAGCACTCGAAGGTGAAAGAATGAATTTCGGGATTGCGCCGCCGGAAAACCTGCTTTTGATGGAAGTGATTCATCCCGGCGTGGCATTTGGGAGGGTCGGGAAATCTGCGGAATTCGCCTCCTCCGTGCTGAGAAAAATGGAGCTGAGGATGTCCCTTATGGATGACATTATAAATGTTCTGTAAACTGCTCTGAACGAAATAAATATATATGCTATTCACATTCTTGTAACTAAGGTGATTGTATAATGAAAGCAAATACGGTTAAACTTGGTTTGGTTTTAGGCGTGGTAGCACTTATGATTGTGCCTTCGTTGATAGCTTCGCCGGTGTCCTCCGGGAACTCTCCGAAGGTGATACCTGTAAAAACTTCGGTAGTCGGCCATAACGGGGTTGCATCTGCATCACAGCAGATGATAACCGTGAAGGAGGCAAAGGAACTGTCGCAGAAATGCAACGAGGCGGCACAGTCGTTCAGGGTACTTTTCTCAAATTCGTCCTCCGACGAGGAGAAGGATGGGGCGAAGGAAGTGATAGAGAATGCAATTGACATGATGGTGCAGCTGAATCTCGTCCCCGCGGAATATACGGCGTATGCCGCAAGCATACTGCGCTGGTCTCTCAGCCCGTCGCACGGCGTTGACGTGCTGACCCCCGTGATAAGCGTCGGTCAGGGTTTCACGTGGATTCCCCTGTATCCCGGAGAGGCGTTCCTGGGCATAATGCTGAGGCCCATATTCGTGATGTACCCGATAATGGGATACACCGCATCCCTGCATATGAATCTGATACCTCCGAGGATAGAATACTGGGACCTCGTGGGGCCGCAGCTGTTCATGGCATGGGGCTTTGCCGGGTTATACATTGACTTCGGCAAGATAGGACTCGGAGTGCCGAACACGAATTTCATGCTCGGCTATTCCATCACCACGGCGGGAATAAGCCTGCTGTAATCTCCACCCAACCTCTTTCCACCTTTTTCAAATTTTTTCATGCTAAGGTTTATTAATACCATCCACATTTAGAATTCAATGGGTGGACAAATAAAGGCATGGTTACAACTGGTTAGACCATTCACTCTCGTTGCTCCTTTCATAGCAATATTTTTCGGGGTAATCATCCAGCTGGCAGTATACGGCAATCTGGCATCGTTCTGGCCAAACATCCCAACGATAGTTTTCGCAGCCCTCGCGCTTTCTGCGGCCCAGGCTGTGGGCCAGATTCTGAACCAGGTCGAGGATGTGGAAATAGACATACTGAACCACAAGGATTACCGTCCCATACCCAGCGGGAAGATAAGCGTCGCCCAGGCGGAGACCGCCAGCTGGGCGCTTGCAATATTCTCTATACTCGTCGGGTTTGCGGTCAACATATACTACGGGGTTTTCATGATGACCTTCATACTGTTCGGCATACTGTACAACCTTGAGCCGTTCCGTGTGAAGAAGCGCCTGTGGATAAACACCATCTCACTCTCCATATCCCGCGGGCTGTTTCCCCTGCCTGCTGCATGGGCAATATTCGGGAATCCGGGAGATGCCGCACCGTGGCTGCTCGGAAGCATAATGGCGGTATGGGTGCTTGCATGGCAGAATACGAAGGACCTGGATGATGTCGAGGGCGACAGGGATTGCGGGATAATGACTCCTGTGGTGTACCACCGATGGAAGACCCTGACATCCATAATAGGCTTTCTTTCGCTTGTTACGTTTGCCCTTCTTGCGCTTTACATTGTTTCCGGATGGCTTCCGTCCAGCATGGCAATTCTTTTCATTCTCGCGCTGCCGACAGCATGGATGTTCTACAAAATGGCGAGGAACAACATATCTGCAACATCGCTGGAAAACAACGAGCTGTGGGCATCGTTTTACCTCACACTTGCGGGCTTCTACATAGTCGCCGCTGCGGCGTATCTCGTGGGCCCCTACCTGACACTGTTCTCCTAGTCCAGTGTCTTGCTCATGTATATGCCGTCTTTTTCGTATCCCAGATTTCTGTAGTATTCCCTGACCCCCACGCCACTCAGAACCAGTATCTTATCCCTTCCGGCGTCTCCCGCGATTTCCTCCGCCTTTTCAAGCAGCTGCCTGCCGTAACCCCTGTGCTGCCATTCCCCGCCTGATTTTCTGCCTATGGGGACAAGCGGTCCGCTCACCTTCAGCTCCCTCACCAGCGCATCGTTATCCCCTATCTCCCGGCGGTGCGGTTTGTGGGGGAACCTCAGCCGGCAGTACCCCACTATCGAATCTCTGTCCGTGTCCTCGATTGATATGAACATTTCCTTCCCGCCGCCTGCATCGTAATCCCTCCTCACGATTTCCACATCTCCCGTTATCACGTTCTCCTTGTACTCGCGGTGGCCCACCTCCCTGCACCTTATGCACCTGCATCTTTCCCCGTTGCTCTCCATGTTGGCGAGCACGAGCTGGCGCAGATTGCTCTTTTTCACACCTGCATCAATCAAATTTGCGGGTATGTCCCTCTCGACCCTCTGTATGCGCACCCACTCGGGGACGCGCTTCTTCATATCGGAAATGAGTTCTACCGCCTCCTCCGTGCTCAGGGGTTTGTATTCCCCCTTTTTCCATTTTTCGTACAACACGGACGGTTTGACGACCAGCGTGGGGTATATTTTCAGCATGTCGGGGCGAAATCTCTCGTCCTCGAACATTCGATTGAACGATTCCATGTCCTTTTCGTAATCGCTCCCCGGCAGCCCGGGCATCACGTGGTAACATACCTTCAATCCGGCATCCCTCGCTATTCTCGTGGCGTATTCCGTGTCCGAGACGGTGTGCCCTCTTTGCATCTCGTACAGCACCTCGTCGTTCAGAATCTGCGCCCCGAGTTCAACCCTCGTGGTTCCCATCTCCAGTATCTCGTCCGCATGGTTCAATCTCAGCCAGTCGGGTCTTGTCTCGACGGTCATGCCCACACATCTGTGCCCCGCCTTTTCGTTTGCCAGCATTGCCTCCCCGAGCGTTGGCGAATCCCTTCCGTTCATGGCGTCGTAGCATCTTTTCACGAACCACTCCTGGTAGTGAAAATCCCTGGCAGTGAATGTCCCGCCCATCAATATGAGTTCTATCTTGTCCGCGGGATGCCCCACCGTCTCTATCTGCTTTATTCTGTCCGCGGTCTGCCCAAAGGGGTCGTAGTCGTGCATTATCGCGCGCTGTGCGGCGGGCTCCCTTCCCGTGTAACTCTGCGCCGAAAAGGGCGGTCCTCCGGGGCAGGGGATGCACCGTCCGTGGGGGCATTCGTGGGGGGATGTCATCACCGCCACAACCGCCACGCCGGAGAGGGTTCGCACGGGTTTCTTTTTGAGTATTGACTCCACACTCCCCCGCTCCGCCTCCGGCATGTAAAAGAGTATATCCGTGTTCGTGGGCATTCTCGAAAGCCCGTATTTCTTGCATCCCCTCTTTTTGAATTTCTCGAGCGTCTGCCTGCTGTTTATAACTCCGCTCTTTATGCCCCCCAGTATATCCTCCGCAAGCTTGCGGGTGTTTTCCTCCTCATGAAGACGGATATCTTTCATTTATGTATATGCCATTCCGCTCTCGCTCTCTATCCTTTCATCATCCGAGTAGTACTTCTCCATCAAATCGTCCTTGTCCACAAACGTTTCCTTGAGCCGGGCAATCCGCTTCTTGAACTCGCTGTCCCGTATGTTCATCTCCTCGTAAATCCTGCTTATGAGCTTGACCAGATCCGCAAATATCGGAACAAGGGATTCCTGGGCCTCGTAGACCTCCTCCAGCATAGCCTCCGTGTACCGTATCTCGTCCTCCAGTTCCTTTATTCTGTCCTTCCTCTCCTTCTTCTTCATCATCTCATCTCCTTGCGGTCATGAAAATGAGCCGTGTTATTAAATCTTCCTCTTCCTGATTCCGGCCAGAGCCACCGCAAGGAGCACGCCGGCAATCATTGCGATTATCCCGAATCCGGGCGTACTCTGGTTCGTGATTTCTATGACTTTCGTTGTGGTGCTCTCCCCGCCGTCGTTGTCTCTCACGGTCAGCGTTACGGTGTACTTTCCGCTCTTCTCATATGCATGCCGGGGGTTTTGTTTGTCCGATGCCGTTCCGTCCCCGAAGTCCCAGTGCCATGCAACTATCTCCCCGTCATCGCTCGAACCGTCCGTGAAGTTTATCTTCTCGCCGGCAGATGCTTTCTCGGGGATTATGAAGAATTCCGCAGATGGGGGCGCATTCGCCACGGTAACCTTTTTGGTTATCACCGTTTTCGCTCCTTCATTGTCTGTAACCGTGAGGGTTACAACATATATGCCGTTGTCGTGGTATTTGTGCTCCGGATTCTTCTCGTGGCTGTCCGTTCCGTCCCCGAAGTCCCAGGTGTAATTCGTTATCGTTCCGTCCCTGTCAGAGGAACCGTCCACGAACTGTATCGTGTCGGATGTTTTTGGGCTGGACGGGGTGTAGCTGAAATTCGCTGCCGGCTCGAGATTCATAACCTCCACTGATACGGTGTATGTAACGTCCTCCCCGCTTCCGTCCCTGACCGTCAGGGATACGTTGTAAACCCCGCTGTGGTTGTATTCATGCTCCGGATTCTGCACGGTGCTCGTATTTCCGTCGCCGAATATCCACTGCCATGACACTATGTCAACCTCGCCGTTCGGGTCGGTGGAGTGGTCTATGAATTTTACAGTATCGTATGAAAACGGGTTTGCAGGATAATAGGAGAAGAGCGCGGTCGGGGGGCTGTTGGGTATGTTTGCCGCTCCTGTGTACATGTCCATCAGCGGATAGTCGTCATTTCCACCGCCAGATATGCTGTAAGGTATGTCGCCTATTCCGTCGCTTCCGGAAACATTCTGTCCTTCTCCGTTGTAGTTGTCCAGGCCTGCGTAGTCGCTCCAGTAGTTTCCGCCCGATGGATAACCGTTGTCCCATGAATTGTTGTTCCCGCGGTCAATTGCATTCTCCACGTTGTACGCAAAATTGTTGTGGTAGACCCTGTTTGCAGTTCCTCCGTCCATGCTCGTACCGTAAACGTTTTTCCAGAGGGAGCAGTTGAACATTTCGTTACCGTCGGCTTTTATCCAGACCCCGTGCATGTTGTGGTGGATGAGCGAGTTTGAAATGGTGTTTGATGATGAATTCACAACCGAGATGCCATTCGTGTTGTTGTATAATGTGCAGTCTTCGACACTTCCGTTCGACGAATCCTGAATAAATATGCCGTAGGAATTCTCGAAAATCGAGCAGTTCTCAATGCCCGTGTGTGACGATGAGTTGACGAAAACGCCGTACGTGTTGTTGCTACCGTTGCAGTTTGAGATGCCTGCGTTATCGGAATCCTGCAGGAACAATCCGTATTCGTTATCCGTGAATTCACATCCTCCGATTGCCGGAACGGATGAATATGAATACACCCCGTATGTGTTGTTTGTGAAAGAGCAATTGTTCATGCCCATCGTGGAATCACGTATCGAGGTTCCGTTCACGTTGTCGTAAAAGGCACAGCCGGTGATATTGCCGTCCGAGTCAATGGCCGACAATCCGGTGTCGCTTTCGTTGAAGATGTTCCCCTCCATCGATATTCCATGGGAGCCGGAAAGGCATATTCCCACGGTGTTTTTCCACAGGGTGTTTCCCGAAATGCCTGATGATGAGGAGTCTATCATGTCCATACCGTGGCTGTTGTCGTGGATTGTATTGCCGGATACGGTATTTCCGTCGGATTCGAACAGACGTATCCCGCCCTTCTCGTTGTCATAAAATGCCGTATTCTCTATTCTGTTTGAATTGACATTCTCTATATTTATACCCAGCCAGTTCATGTATATGCTGCAGTTCTTTATCTCGAACTCCCCGTTCTCCGGTCCTATGCTGTAGGCGTTTATGCCCCTCTGCCCGTTAGAGAATATATCGCAGTTCCCCACAGATATATCGAAGGACAGGCGGAATACCATCCCGTCGTCGGCATTGTCCGAAGTGCGGGTGTTGTTTATGCTGCCGTTTGATGAGAGTATGAATACCATCCCGTCGATATTGTCCGAAAAATTGCCGCCGTTTACGGTGAAGGCAGTTGAATTGACCATCAGTATGCCCTCTCCGTTGCTCTCGGTGGAGCCGCCCACGGTTACGTTTTCACAGTTGACCAGTGCCAGGTATCCGAATTCGCCGTTCAGAGATATGTCGGACCGGTTTACAAGATACTTGATTTCTGCCCCGTTCACATCATTCGATACATCCATCTGCTCGTAGAAATGCCCTATATCGCTTCCCTCCATGTCAATGCCGTATTTGTTCCCCGTCATCGCATTGTCTTTGAATATGTTGTTCGGGGAGTAAGATACCATCATTCCGATGTTGTTGTCGTCTATTTCATTGTTGAACAGTACGTTGTGCCTGCTGCTTGCGAGTTCAATGCCTGTCGTACCGTTGTTTACCATGTTGTTCTCCACAGTGTTGTCGGTGGAACCGATCAGGATGATGCTTTTTTCGTTGCCGGAGAACGTGCAGTTGGAAAGGGTGTTGTCATACGAATGGTACAGATATGCCCCGAAGGTGTTGTTCGAGACGGAGATATTTTCCAGAATGCAGGATGATGAGTTGTGGAGGTACACACCATATCCGTTTTCGAATACGGACGAATTCATCACGGAAATCGAGGAAGACGCATAAATGCCGTAGTTGTTGTCGTTTACGTTGCACATTTCCACGGTGTTGTTCACCCCGTGCACTTTCAGCCCGAAATTGTTTCCGTATATGTCCGTGAATTCCATCGATGTATCGTTCCCGTACACCTCGATGCCCACATCCTTTCCGTGTATGCTCGAATTTTCGATGTGCAATTTCGAATCGGTTACGTTCACGCCGATGTCCCCGCCGGCGAAACCGCAGTATTTCACATTCACTCCGGAATTCATTGCGTTCATGCCCTCGGCGTTTCCGGAGAAAGAGCAGTTCGTTATTTCGATGTGCTGAGAATCCTGCATATAGATTCCGTCGGTATAATGGGAGTCCATCTCGCTGTTGTTAACGGTAACATAATCTCCCCCGTCGATGTACATGCCGTACGTGTTTCCGGAGAAAGAGCAGCTGTCCACTGTTATGTGCCGGGACGAGTCTATCTCCACCCCGTTGCCATTCTGCGAGATATCGCAGTTCCTGATTTCGTTTTCATCCCCCAGAACAAGTATTGCCACCGTGCTCTGGGTTACGGTGTTGTTATCCGCATACGTGTGGCTTGAGAACAACCGTATGCCGTTGCCGTTCGCATACATCCAGTTGCCCGATATGTTGCAGGCGGCACGTGCATCCACGGCATACGAATTTCCGTAGAATCTGTTGTTGTTTATCCAGTTCCCGACCCCATTTTTCATCTCCACGGCAAATATGTTGTTCGTGAAATTGTTTGATACAATATTGTTTCCATTTCCGGTCATATCTGTACCGTTGGAGTTATGGATAATTTCGTTGTTATTTATGTAATTGAACGAGCCATCCACGATAATTCCTTTTATATTTTCCCGAATCTCGTTGTTTGCAGCGGTGGTGTTATCCCCCTGCAGGTACAGGCCTGTTTTGCTGTCCGTAAATATGCAATTTTCCACCGTAACATTGTTCCCGGTAACATCAATTCCCGCTCCGTTCGATGCGTTTGTCAGGATGAAGCCGCGAATCTCCGTATGGTCTGATGCAACTGTTACGGCATTTCCGGACCCCGTACCGTCAACCACTGCATTTTTCCCCTCCATGATTACGAACTTGTTGATGATGACATTTTCCCGGTAGTTGCCTTCGAGCACGTATATGTGATACCCGTCACTTGCATTGTCTATGCCCTCCTGTATGGTGCGGACATGCCGTTCGTCGTACCATTCCGGAGGCGCGTCATCATCCACGTAGATGTTTGCTATTGTTATGTTGCGTATCATGCTCGAGGATGCACCGTCGTTGTCCCTGACGGTCAGATTGACGGTGTATGTCCCGCTATGGGAAAAGTTGTGGGTTGCATTTCTGTCATAACTCACGTTCCCGTCCCCGAAATCCCACGTCCAGTTGACCACGCTCCCGTCCGCGTCGTAGGAGTTGTCGGTGAAATTTATCATTTCCCCGTCGGCGGGGTAGGCGGGCTCGTACGAGAAGTTAACCACAGGAGGTGCATTGACTATTGTGATATCCTTGGAGAGTGTGTTGAGCGCATATCTCTCGTCGATAACCGTCAGCGTTACGGTGTATGTTTTCTTTTCGGAATACTGGTGCGAGGGATTCTGCTCGTAACTCACGTTCCCGTCCCCGAAGTCCCACGTCCAGTTGACCAGCTCGTCGTCCACACCGGAGGACTCGTCGTCAAACTGCACGGTATCGAGTACAGTGGGCTGTAAGGGAGCCCAGAAGAAAGTCACATGAGGAATCTGGTTCAGGGTGTTTACCTTCCTGGTCACGGAATCAACAGCCGAATCATCGTCCTCCACGGTGAGCGTGACATCATAGGT
>CAZOAF010000034.1:0-9183 GCA_964577775.1 uncultured Thermoplasmatales archaeon
CAACATTGTACATTGATGAGACAAACATTGCTATCATCATTGGAACAGATATCTTGAGTACGGCCTTTCTGGGGTCGCCGAGAAGCGTTCTGACTCCTTCTGTTACATTTTCCTCCATTTACTCACCTTTTGCATTTTCAGCCATTTTTGAAAGCGCATGCTCTATACTCCTCTTTTCCGATTCATCAAATCCTTCGAGAAGTATGCTGTTCCATTCCCTGCTTATTCTCTCCAGGCGGGATTTCAGTTTCATTGCCCTTCTCGTCGCCCTTATCACGTATGTCCTGTTGTCCGTTCTGTCCCTTTTTCTCACGATATATCCGTCCTCCTCGAGTTTTTTTATCACTTTCGAGGTGGTGGCTTTTGTGATTTTCAAGCGGTCGGTTATCTCATTCTGTCTCAGTTCCCTGTTTCCGTAAAGTTTTCTGAGAACGTGAAATTCACCCCATCCGAGATTGTAAGGCTTGAGTTTGCTCTCCACATACATTCTCGACTGCCAGTGTATTATGGATATCAATTTTCCCAGCGATTGTTCCTCCCTATGTTTTTCTATCAGAGGCATAAGGTTTCATGTGAAACCAATTTAAAAAAGTTTCCTATGAAACTTTATTCATCCAAAAACTTCCTCATTTTGAAATGGTTTATTGAACCGAACAGGGTATATGTTCTTTCCACAACATCATAGCCGTTCTTTCTGTAAAAATCGACGGCATTTTCTCTTGCATTCAATATAATATAACTTGCCCCTTTCTCCCTTGCTTTCTTTTCAAGTTCTGCAAGCATCATCGTCCCCACGCCCTTCCCCCTATGGCGTTCTTCAACCGCCATGTAGCGCACCTGTGCCTCCTCCCTGCTGTTGAAATGCAGGCGGGACACACCCACAACCTTATCTTCATCGCACACCATCAGATGGATGCTCTCCTTCTCCATATCGTCTTTCTCGCTTCCCCTGGGCCGATTCCACGGCTCCCTCAGAATTCTCCACCTCAAATCGTAATATCTTTCAAAATCCTCGCTGCTCTTCGGCTCGCGTATGTCCATCGGATGTAAATTCTGAAATAAATATAAAGTTGACTAGGCAAATCCGAGATGTTTCTTCACCTTCTCGAGATTTTCCGGCTTCGATGCGAAATATTCCCTCACGGGAGAGAGTATTCTGTTCAGGTAATCCGCAACGGAATTCTTCAAATCAAGGGGATGCATCTCCCTGTTCCCGAATGCCCTCTCCAGGCTGGCATAGTCATCGAATTCCATGTTGCCGCCGTACTTCTCGTCCCTCTCTATCACCATCTTTCCGTATTCGGGAAATATTATGTACCTGCACATCTCAAGTATGGGGTTTTCCTCCACGACCCCCTCGGGGCAGTACGCATGCCTTATTTTGCCCTTCACGTCCTCCTCGCTGTCATGTATGAATATGCAACTCCTGGGCTTGCTCTTCGACATCTTTGCCACGTCCATCCTCTCTCCCGATTCAAGGCTTGAAAGTATGGGTGTGTGAAGCGCAACGGGCTTTTTCGCATTAATCTTCTTTGCAATGTCGCGGCACAGCATGTGTGCATGCCGCTGGTCCATGCCGCCGTATGCAAGGTCAAGGTCGAGATAGAATATATCCGCAACCTGCATTGCGGGATAAAGAAATTTTGAAAAGTCCTTTTCCGCCTCCTCCGCCTCCCGCCCCATTATGTCCATTGCCCTCCTTATACGTGCCATTGATGCATTCTTTGCAACTCTCAAAACAAGTTCCCAGTAGCGGGCGTCATTGACATAGTCGCTTGCATAGAGGTACTTCACGTTATTCACGCCGAGCGCGGAGAAGCAGTCCTTCATGTACTCGCCGCAGTCCCTTATCGCCTCCATGTTCCCGTTGAACTTGTCGTTTACCCACGCATGCCAGTCAGCGAGCAGTACGGTAACCTCGAAACCGGCATTTACGAGGTCTTTTATCTTGTTGGAGCATATGTTCCATCCGATGTGGACAAGACCGGACGGCTCGAAACCGATGTACGCCTTCTTTTTGTCCCGGGACAGAACCTCCTCGAGTTCATCTACGGTCACAACCTCTTCCGCATTTCTCGTTACCATCTCGATGTCGTTCATCAGAATGGAATGCCGTTCTGCTTAAAAAATTATGGTGTTTCGTGCTTCTTTTCCCATTCCCTGCGCAATTCGGCGGCTATTTTGCCGTCTTCGATTATGAGAACTCCCATGTAGCCGCAGTCCCTGCACACCCACTTGCTCCATATCTGCGGCAGCAGCCACTCCACGTTCGGGGAACCGCATACGGGGCAGTAAAGCATCTCCTTTCCCACAATACCATAAAAAGCAGGGTGATAAAAAAGGTTTGGAATATCAAAACATTTTAACAAACATTTTAATAATGCTGCAGGATTATAACGTGAGAGGTGAAAAAAATGAAGAGAAATCTTACCGTGTTGATGTCTGCGGGCATTGTCGCACTTTTTGTCATGACCGCAGCCATACCCTCGCTGGTCTCCAGCGGCGGCAGCAAGGAAGTGGTGGAATGCAGCATATCTGACATTGTGGGAACGAAAGTCCAGAAGAAGAGTCTTTCCGTCGAGGAGGCGAACGAGATGGAAAGAAAAATTTCGGGCATACTTGATTCGAACAGGATGCCGGCAAACATCTCTGAAGTGGTGGAGCGTATTATCGATGTGCTCAGGGATTACGGAATACTGCAGGACAGAACCATATTCGGCAAAACGTGGGGCTGGGGCGTCTTCAACTACATCATAAGTTACGGGCGCGGGGAGATATACATCCCGCTCAAATCAGACAGGAGCTTCGTGCGGATTATGCTCCGACCGATTCTGTTCAATTACAATGCGGGGATAACGGTTGCAAAATTCGGCACGAATTACATGTGGGACAGCATGAACACCGTCGGCAACGTGGGCTGGATGCTCGGGCGTCAGAGAGGATTTACCGTTGGGTTCGTAGGCATACATGTGAGAATTCCCCATGCACTGCATCCGGACAGTCACCTGTTCATAGGCACGACCCTGATACTGAACGGGAACAACCTCCTGTTCTAAGTATGCCCAACAGATTGCTCTCGGCGTTCGTGGTCGTCATAATGATGGCCGGATGTGTTGGCATCGGGGGTAGTGCAAAGGAAAGTGGCGAGAATGCTCTTTCGCAAACCGATGGAAGGCAATTCCTCATGGGTATGGTTCCCACTCCGGAGAATTTTCCCAATTCTTCGATACAGGAAATTGAGGATGGATACACCTTGGCTTCCACATGCTGCGAGCTCGTGAATTTATGGCTTAGCGTACCGTGGTGGGAAGAGGAAAAAACGCTTTCATCGCAGGGAACGCAGGCATTGTTGAACCAGTGGATATACGGAAAGGGGCTTACCCCGATATTCCACACGAATTTCTGGAGTTTGCATTTCGTGAGTGGATATGGGCTGGCTCCGAAACTGGATATCCCTCCTGGATTACCGGAAAACACCACGATGGGAAGTGCGAGATTCCGGGAGAGATGGATACAGCATGCAGTGAATATATCTGCCGCATACCATCCGAAATATTTCTGCCTCGGAAACGAAGTTGACTCGTTCTATATCTACGAACCGAACAGACCGGACTTCGACAATTACACCTCCCTTGTGGCCGAGACATACGATGCGATAAAGGAAGTTTCATCGGAAACCAAAATCATTGTGGTTTTCCGCCTCGTGGATCTTTATGACAAGGACAACTTCTTCCTGATAAACAAATTCGACAAGGATAAAATAGATTTATTCGGCTTCACAACCTACCCATACCTGAACCAGAGTTGCACCGATCCCGGAAAGCTGCCGGA
This sequence comes from uncultured Thermoplasmatales archaeon, assembly GCA_964577775.1. Taxonomy (GTDB): domain Archaea; phylum Thermoplasmatota; class E2; order UBA202; family DSCA01; genus VBQP01. Next base: position 3,832 of record CAZOAF010000034.1, read on the forward strand.
CAATTACTACACACATATCCTTGATTACACGGGTGAAGAGCAAATAGCCTTCACGGAGATAGGATGGAGTAGTTCCTCCCTGTCAGGCGGCAGCGAGGAGGAGCAGGCAGACTATCTTGCATGGTTCATGAATCATACGGCAGAAATGCCGGTGAAAATAGTCTGCTGGCTGGATTTGCACGATAGGGCTATCGCCGGTACAGAAAGCAATGCAAACGAACTTGTGGGCCTCAGGCGAAACGACGGAACTGAAAAAGCCGTATGGAGTGAATGGGTGGAATTGTACAGCATGCCCTACGAGAACAACCCGCCGTCCAAGCCGGAAAGACCCGCCGGAGAAACAAAAGGGAAGACTGGTGAGGAATACAGATATACCACCTCATCCACCGATTACGACGGGGATACGGTCTATTACATGTGGGACTGGGGTGACGGCTCGTACAGCAACTGGCTGGGCCCATTTTCCCCGGGCAATGTAGTGAATGCCACACATTCATGGAGTAAAAAAAGTTCCTACGAAATCAGGGTGAAGGCAAAGGATTTTTACGGTGAAGAAAGCGATTGGTCTGACCCTCTTGCTGTTTCAATTCCAAAATTCTACGGATTTTCCATGGCAACATCTTACAGCCTCCGTTTCTTCGGCAGGGAACTGTTTCCGGGTCTGGCAGATTTCAGCCGATATAGTTCAAATCTTCTCCCGTCTCTTTTTCCATTGCACTTTTCTCCAGATTCCTGATGTGCTTTGCTATCGTGCGTATCTCCTCCGCCTTCTCCTCGAGTTTTGAAAAACTTATCTTGATGTCCAGTATCTCGGTAAGTATCTTGAGAACCTCCCTCGCGCTGTTCGGGTCGACCATGTATCCTGATGTTTCACCCATGAGGCATATTCCCTTCATGCCCCGCATCTTTCCGAGACCGAGAAGCAGGCCGGAGGCACCCACAATCCCGCCGCCGCCCTCGTCCTTGAATATTATGCCGTATTTCTTGTGATTCTTCACAAGCGTTTTGTGGGTTGCCGCACCCGTCACATGGGGTTTCTCAACGTCAACGCCAACGCCGTAGCCACCCAGCGTGTAGACCATCTTTGTTCCGTACTGCCCTATTACGTCCAGAACCGACTGCGTGAGTATGTACTGCCCTCTCGTCGAGAGTCCCTGGTAGTCTCCCGTGAGTATTATCAAATCCTTGCCATCCCCCTTCCAGTAGTACATCTCGTTTTTCACAAGATGGATTATACCGTCATGGTCAATGAAAACCTGGGGAGGAAAATCGGTCGAGTATATATCCGCAAATTTCTTTGCCCCTATCTCGTCTATGAGATGTTCCGCCGCAAGCTTCCCCACGTTGCCCACCCCCGGCAACCCCTCTATCAGTATCGGGTTTTTCAGCTCCGGCTTTTCCTTGTAAACCACGGTTGCATCATCAACTCTCACTTTCTTTCTTGCCATATTTATCCTCCTTTTTCAACTTTCTTCTGTACTCCCCGTACGGATCCTGGGGAGAAAATCGCGCCGGCCCCGCCTTGATTGTCTTCTGCCCGCAATACGGACATGTATCATCCAGGGTGTACCTTTTGCAGGATGTGCAGTATCTCATTTTATTTTCCTTTTAAAAACCCCGGTACCGCCGTGCTTCTTTATGTATTCGATTCCCTTCTCGGCACATTCCTTCATCTCCTTCTCGGCGGTCTTGTAATCCGGTGCAGTGACGTCTATACGATATATGGGTGCCGAAACATATCTGACTGTAACGGTGATGTCGTCATGCTCGCTTTCCATCTCCTTCAGGGCATTCCTTATGTGCTTGATGCCGTCCCTCTCGGGGGAAAACATCTCGACGTATCCCGTTATGTCAACGAAAGGTATGATTATGTTCTCCTTTGCAACGTCAACGAATGCGGATATCCAATCACCACTGAAGCCGTCCTTTTTCAGCACATCGTTGTCGTACGCAACCTCCTCGAAGGCCTCGTACATCGAGCCGTACTTTTTCACAATCTCGTTGCCGAATTCCTCCCAGCATTCCTCCGCGCCTTTTCCGATTCTCTCCGCAACCATGTGAAACAGTTTCTCTGCCTTGCGCTCGTTCTTCCACTGCTGCGTCTTCTCCCTGCGCTGGTGCTCGTTCACCCTCTTCAGCGACAAATCGATGTAACCCTTGGAAGTATCAACATCCATCACCTTGCAGACTATCTTCTGCCCTTCCTTAACGTGATTCCTTATGTTCTTTACCCATCCGGATGCAACCTCCTTTATGTGTATGAATCCCTCCGTACCCGGATATTCCTCAAGTTTTACAAATGCCCCAAAACCCTTTGCCTTCACGACCGTGCATACAACCAGTTCTCCCCTGTCGGGGACTGTTCTTGCAGGCATTTTTTATTCCAACTCCTCAGTTATCTCTCCCTTTATGTTTGCAATTCCCCCCGTGGGCTCTGCCAGCACGCTCCCGCATATCTGGCACACCACGACGGTGCTTGCCTTCCTGAAAATAATCTGCTCGTTGTTGCAGTCCTTACACTTGACTCTCACAAAATTTCCCACGTGCTCACCTCTTGAACTCGAACTTCTTCGCCCTTATGCATCTTTTCTGGTGGGCCTTTCCGCATTCCTGGCATCTGTATCTCAGATATACCCTCTTCGTGGGCTTCTCCCTGCCCTCGGGTTTCGGTCTTGGATAACCTCTGTAACCGGCAGTGACCCTTCTGAATCGCCTCTGCCCCTGCTTCAGCTCGGATGCCTTCTTCTTCTTGACTTTCTCGACCGTGTGAGGAGTGTGTTTCTCGCACGAAGGACAGTATGTCATTACAGTGGATGGTCTTATCATCGAGTTTGTAATACCATGTTATATATAAAAATGGTGGTCGGGTACACTGTCATCCACCCCAAAAATTATTATTGTGCGGGCAATTCATTTCGGAGATGATAGACGAAGGACTCGCGGAATACGGGCTCAGGATTGCTGCCGGTGCGGACTACGCGGAGATACGCATGGAGAGCGTGGAGGGAGATTCCATCACCCTTTCCAACGGTGTGGTCGAGGGCTCCGAGATTGCGGAAAAGAAAGGTATTGCCGTACGTGTTCTTGTAAACGGGGCGATGGGATTCCATGCCACCAACATAACGGGCAGGGAAGGGATGAAACGCGCCGTGGAGAGAGCGATGAAGACAGCATCCCTCCAGAAAAGAAAGGAAAGGATGGAATTGAGCGACGAGAAGGCGCATCGGGACAGATGGGAGGTCAACGGACGTCCATCACCGGACATAGACGAGAAGATATCGTATCTCAAATCCCTGGACGACACGGCGAAGGACACCCTTTCACGATTGTTCTTCTACGGAGAGGAGAGGGCGGAGAAGTACTACACCAACACCGACGGGGCCGAAATACGCTCCGTTATACCGAGAATGTTCCTTTACTACCTCATAACCGTCGGGGAGGGGGGGCAGACGGAGCAGATGAACCGCGAGTTCGGCAACGCAGGGGGATGGGAATTCGTCGAAAAATGGAACGTGGGAGAAACGCTGGAAAGCGACATGAATTTCATGAAAAAACTCATAAAGGAGGGAAAAAAGCCCCCGGAAGGAAATCTCGATATCATAGTGGGGCCTTACATTTCCGGTCTGATAGCACACGAGTCCTGCGGGCATCCGTTCGAGGCGGACCGCATCCTCGGGCGGGAGGCGGCGCAGGCGGGAAAATCCTTCATAAGGGAGGATATGCTCGGGGAGAGCATAGGGAGCGAGTGCGTATCGGTTGTGGACGACCCGACGGTGCCCAACAGCTACGGCTACTACAAGTATGACGATGAAGGAATAAAGGCGGAGAAAAGGTATCTGATAAAGGACGGCATGATAAACGAGTTCCTCCACAACAGGGAAACCGCATTCCATTTTGGCAGGAGGAGCAATGCCGCCGCCCGCGCCTCCGCCTACGACCGCGAGCCCATAGTCCGTATGGCCAATACATACATACAGCCGGGGGATTTCTCGCTGGATGAGATGGTGGAGGATGTGAAAAGGGGCATTTACATGGTCACGTTCATGGAGTGGAACATAGATGACCGAAGGTACAACCAGAAGTACGTGGGCGAGGAGGCATATTACATAGAGAACGGGGAGATAGGGCACGTGGTGAAGCATCCGGCGCTGGAGATAACGACTCCCGCGTTCTACCAGTCGGTCGATGCTGTCGGCAGGGAACTGGAGTTCTACCCTGCAACGTGCGGGAAGGGCGAGCCCATGCAGGGGGTGCCTGTGTTCACGGGCGGGGCTGCCGTGAGATTGAGAAACGTGAGGGTGAGATGATGATACATTATGCTGTTGAAACCGCTGAGAAGGCGGGAATGGAAGACGTGGTCGCCAGGCTCACGGAAAGGGACGAGAAGCAGATAAAGTTCTACAGGAGCGAGATAGGAGTTATAAAGGAGTGGAACACCTCCACGCTCGAGCTGTTCATGGCAAGGGGAAAGAAAATCGTGAGTATGTCCATAGAGAACCCGGACAATAACAAAATAAAGAAGGCGATTGAGAGGGGGGACGGAATCGTGCGCCTCATGGCACCCAAGGAGGGGTACGGGGGCATAGGACAAAACGACCGCCCGTATGCCGAAAGTAAAAAATACGACGGGGGGGTGGACGACGACGGAAGGATTGTCGCACTTGCGAACAGAACCATCGATGATGCACTATCCCACGCCGGGGAGGCGGCGGGCATCATATATGCGGGAAAGGAAAACGTGAAATTGTGCTCCTCTAAGGGAATAGACGAGGATGACAGAAACAGCTGGATATCCCTCTCCGTGAGGGCATTTGCATCGGAAAATGCATCGGGGCACGCAGTCAGATGTTCCAGGAGCATGGAGGGGCTGAAAAAAGATGCAGGAAAGGAGGCGGGGAAAACCGCGGAAATGTCGCTGCATCCCGGTAAGATTGAGAGGGGCAAATACGATGTCATACTCTCCCACCTGACATTTGCAAATCTCATCTCGTACATGGCGGAGTTTTCATCCGCCTTCTACGTGGACAGCGGGATGTCTTTTCTCGCGGGCAACATCGGAAAGGATATCGGCAGCGATAAACTCACGGTAACGGACAGCGGTATCCATCCGGACGGTATAGCATCCAGAAAGTTCGACGATGAGGGAATCGCCACCGGCGAAACGGATATAATCAGGGACGGAAAACTGAAATCGTACCTCCACAACACATCCACGGCTGCAGGGCACGGAACCTCAACAACCGGGAATGCAGGGATAATATATCCCACTCCATGGAACGAGGTGGTAAACGCGGGGGAGTTGCCGCTGGAGGACATGATAGGGGACGTGAAGAAGGGGGTGTACGTGACAAA